>JAUVCH010000172.1 GCA_030595795.1 Gammaproteobacteria bacterium | reverse complement strand
CACAACACTAAACCCTGATTTTATATCCAAATTGTGGGAGGGTGAAATATCTAATGAGAATTCAAAACCGTTAACCCTTATGTCTTCTTCATCATTAGCTACCGATTGGCCTTTGACTACAAATCCGAAGTCGGAAAAAATTTGCACAGGCTCGCCAGTCGTGCTATCGACGGGCACTTCATAAAATCTTGTACCGTTGATGAAATCGGAGATTGTATAGGTGAAAATTTTGATGTCAGTAGTCAGAGCTTGATCAATAATCTGGCTACGTAAACCAATTTCGTAAGAAACCAGGTCTTCCGGGAGTATATTTGGATCCCCCTCCGAAACCTTGACATCAAAGTCAGGGATTATGTCTGCTGGTAGCGAACTTAGGAGATCGTTAAACGTAACTCCCGACTCGTTATTAGCAGTATAAATAGTGAGCCCCTCGAGCTCGAACAATATGGGGTTACGCCTGGCCCGAGAAGCGACAAAACGAAGCATGTGGTTTTGACTAAGTTTGCGCAGAATGGAGAATCGAGGAGAGTAGGCCGCATCGATGAAGGTTGAATCTTCAAGAGTCGTGCCTACATCTAACAACCAGTTTTCATCAATGCGCCATTCAACGCCGGTGAAAAGCCGTGAAGTGTCGATAACGTGGTATTCATTATCGTTGGTGAGAAAAAGCGATTTTACATTGTCTCTGCGTAAATTGAGACCATAAACCAATCGTAGTCTCTCGTTGATTTCTTCGTTTTGAACAATTTCTAAATCAGTACGATTTGAAACCCGATCGAAATCAATTGAGGTCGTAATTTCGGGGATAATCCCAAATGTAAAAGGCTCGGTAATAAAGTTATCAATAACTTTCTGTTCAGTAAAGGCCAGGCGTACGTTAGTGCTACTGTCGCTTCTAACCTGTTCCCAGTTAATGTTTACATAACTATTACTAGCTTCCTTATCCCTTGCTATATCAGTGGGATCGTCGGTCTCGCCGAGACCTTTTTCAGAATTACTACTACCGGCCTGGAAGGTCCAGAATTGCTGGTTGTTGGCGAGGTAATCGAGACGAAAGTTGAATTTATTGGTTTGACGAGAGTCATTAATATTACTGAATCCCTCGTCATTCAGGGTTCCCGCGCTAAGACGCCAATCGACATTACCCAAATGATATCCCAGGCGTAAATAAGCGTCACCGATGTCTGGGTTGGCATTGTCACTGGTGGTTATCGAATATCGAGCACCGATGTCTTCGGCAGCATGACGCGTAATAATGTTTATGGTCGCTAAAAAAGCGTTGGATCCGTAGGTTGCGGCATTTGGCCCGCGGATTACTTCCACGCGCTCAATGTCCTCGATTAACAAAGGTAAGTTAGTCCAGGATACGCCGCCAAATGAGGGAATAAATACCGAGCGACCGTCAACCAGCACCTGAAGTCGTCGAGCAAAACTAGAGCCCAGGCCCTGATAGGTAATCACTGGGGTATTACCATTTAAGTTGCCGACAATAAAACCGGGCACCAATCTGAAGATGTCGGCCAGTTCGCGCGAGCCGGATGAAGCAATCATCTGGCGATCGATAACCGTCACGCTGGCGGGAGATTCGTTGAGTGGCTTGCTCATACGCGAAGCCGTTAATATTAGTGGCGCATCGTCAAAAAAATCGGCTTCCGCTAATTCAGGGCTCTGGGCTTGAAGCAGTATCGGGTAAAGTAAAACCAGAATTGCCAGAAATTTACGTCTAATACGAATAATCACTAATCATAACCCTATCACGGTGCTAAATCGCATGGTATGAGGCCCACCATTGCAGTAAAATAACCGGGTAATACAATCCATCGAGACCAGCTCCAAAGCCTGCACCGCTAATCGGTAAGACCATGTTTTTAGAAGATTATATAGGAAACACGCCGTTGGTAACATTACAACGGCTGAATGTTAATTCGAGTAACCAAATTTCGCTCAAGCTCGAAGGTAATAACCCCGCAGGCTCGGTGAAAGACAGAGCCGCCTATAGCATGATAATAAAGGCCGAGGCGCGTGGAGAAATTTCTGCGGATGATACGCTTATCGAAGCCACCAGTGGGAATACCGGAATTGCACTGGCGATGGTAGCCGCTATCAGAGGTTATCGAATGGTATTGATCATGCCCGATAATATGAGTGGTGAAAGACGCGCAGTAATGGCGGCTTTTGGCGCGAAAATAATATTAGTTAGCAAGGAACAGGGGATGATGGGTGCACGCGATCTGGCCTTGCAAATGCAGGATGATGGCGAAGGTAAGGTGCTGGATCAATTTGCCAATACAGACAATTCAGGCGCTCATTATGAGACTACAGCGCCTGAGATATGGCAACAAACCGATGGAACGATTACTCATTTCGTTAGTTCCATGGGCACTACTGGTACTATTATGGGCTGCTCAAAGTTTTTTAAGGAAACCGCACCCGAAGTTCAGATAGTCGGTGTACAGCCGGAAGATGGATCCGTTATTCCGGGTATTCGCCGTTGGCCAGAAGATTATGTGCCAGCGATTTACGACCCTCATCAGGTCGATCGAATCATCGACGTCTCGCAGGACGAAGCCGAAGAGATGTCACGCCAACTAGCAAGCCGTGAAGGCGTGTTTTGTGGCGTCTCTTCCGGTGGAGCTGTTGCCGCCGCATTGCGTCTGTCGACCGAGCTGGAAAACGCGCATATCGTCACTATCATTTGTGACAGAGGGGATCGCTATCTCTCCACCGATGTTTTCCCCGTCAATTAACCGGTCGTTTATTAAATGAATATTTTCGTATTTGATATTGAAACTGTCCCTGATATTGACGGTTGTAGACGCCTCTACAATCTACATGGACTCTCAGATGACGATGTTGCCAAAGCGGTTTTTCATAAGCGCCGCCAACAGGCTAATACCGAGTTCCTACCACACCATCTGCATAAGGTAGTGGCAATTTCCGCAGTGCTGCGCAGTGGTGATCAATTTCGTGTCTGGTCGCTAGGTGATATAGATTCCGGTGAACAGGACTTGCTGCAACGTTTTTATAGCGGTATCGAGCGTTATACCCCAACGCTTATCTCCTGGAATGGTAGTGGATTCGACCTGCCGGTAATTCATTATCGGTCTTTGCTTTATCCGATAAATGCCGGACACTACTGGGAGAACGGCAGTAACGATGCCAGCTTTCGTTATAATAATTATCAGAGTCGCTATCACGAACGCCATACCGATTTGATGGACGTACTCGCGGGCTATTCGGCCCGCGCCAATGCGCCACTGGAAGAAATCGCGGGTCTCTGTGGTTTTCCCGGGAAGATGGGAATGAGCGGTAGTCAGGTCTGGGACGAATACCTTCAGGGGAACATCGGTAACATTCGAGATTATTGTGAAACCGATGTCCTCAATACCTATCTGGTGTATCTCAGCTACGAACGTAACCGGGGTAATCTGGATCAGACACAGTACCAGAGCGAATGTCAGCGGGTGCGCGACTCATTAACCACCTCTGGTCTTGATCATCTTCTGGCATTTGAAACAGCCTGGCTCGAGCAATAGGAAAACCCAATGGCTAGAAAAAAACGGTCTAGACAGAGACCCGAACCTGTAACCGTGCGCATCGAAGCCATGTCGCATGAAGGCAGAGGCATTGCTAATATAAACGGTAAAACTGTCTTTGTATTTGGTGCGCTGAAAAATGAACTGGTGAAAATTCAAATCCAGAAAACCAGTCGCAAATTCGATCAGGCTAGCACTGTCGAAGTACTCGAAGCCTCACCCTTACGTATCGAGGCCAAATGCGAAGCATTCGAGCGTTGCGGTGGTTGTAGCCTGCAACATTTGCATAGTGATGATCAGGTAAGCTTTAAGCAACAAACTCTGTTCGATATGATGCAGCACGCTGGCCTTGTTGCTGGAGAGGTGCTACCAGCCTTACGTTCCGGTCCGTGGGGATATAGGCGTAAAGCCCGGCTCGGTGTGAAATATGTGCGTAAGAAGGGTCGTGTGCTAGTTGGCTTTCGTGAACGTAATACGCCTTTCCTGGCGGACATGTCGCAATGCGAAGTGCTCATACCGGAGGTTGGTCATCGGCTGCAGGAACTAGCCGATTTAATCCAGCAACTCGATGCCAGAGAAAGTATTCCGCAAATCGAAGTGGCAGCCGACGACGATCGAATCGTACTGGTTTTTCGTCATCTAAAGGATCTGTCTGAGGCCGACCTCGAAAAGCTTAGCGCTTACGCACAGCAATCAGGATTCTGTATACAGCTTCAGCATGGCGGGCCTGATTCGATTATAAATTTATTTCCAGAGGAGCAATCACTGAAATTAAAACCTGTGCCCGACGAGGATACCCATATTAACTTCAGCGCCGTAGATTTCGTTCAGGTCAACCATGATATTAATCAGCAAATGGTGGCACAGGCTTTGAAACATCTCGATTTACAAAAAGAAGATCGAGTGCTCGATTTATTCTGCGGACTGGGAAATTTTACCCTGCCCATGGCAGGCCGATGCACTTCGGTCACCGGGGTTGAAGGCGATCTGGCAATGGTGCAGCGTGCTAAGGAAAATGCGAAAGCGAACCAGGTCGAAAATACAGACTACTATGCCGCCGATTTGAGCGTGGTTGATAAGGATCGGCCCTGGATGAAGCAGAGATTCGACAAAATTTTACTCGACCCTCCACGTTCGGGTGCGATGGAACTCGCTGAAAGCATTAAACGTTTCAAAGCCAGAGTTATCGTTTATATATCCTGTCAGCCAACCAGCCTGGTGCGTGACAGTAAGGTTATCTGTAGTAATGGTTATGACATGGCACGTTTAGGCGTGATGGATATGTTCCCGCAGACCGCACATGTTGAGTCGATGGCAGTGTTTAAACGTAAATGAATATCTGTCTCGACGGTTGGTTCTTAATCATTATCATTTTGGCCATGGTGTAATTCAATCGAGTAGTTCAGATCGCCATTTAGCAGCATTTTTTGTATATCGCGCACTATTTCCTGGGTTTTCTCTTTAGGCGTATTTCGAAGCCGAACGATAAGAGTCGCCTCATTGCTATCGGTCGACCTGGGTACTGGTTTTAGAATTTTCTGAATTTGATCCCAGTCAGAGATACGATTGCTACGCTTCTTGGTCAGTGTTCTTCGAATAAATCGCGCCATCTCTTCATCAATTTCGGGACACCTGGCTCTAATGTCTGGAGGGCTCTGGTTAACCTGTTGATCGAGCAATTCTGATAGAGTCGGTGCTGTAAAAGGCAATCGTCCTGTGAGCATGCGAAAAGCGGTTACGCCAAGCGAATAAATATCAGCTCTATAATCTACTGCTTCACCATTGATGATTTC
>JAUVCH010000156.1 GCA_030595795.1 Gammaproteobacteria bacterium | reverse complement strand
AGTTGGTTACTTGCAAAGGCAGTTTAATTATTCGCGTTTGAAATCCACGATTATTGTTGTTTTTCTGGTTTGGTGGCTCGGCATCGGCACCGTATTCTCCTACAGTATATGGCAGGATAGTGGCTTCACCATAGCCCTGTTTTTTGGTGATGAGGCGGTGCGGCTAGTTAATAATGCTGGTTTTCACGATGTACTGGTTTTTCTCTCCAGTTACCTCATTCAGCCGATTGTAGCCCTGTTTCTGTGTCTGTTCGTGGCTTGGGTTATTCCACGTGACCTGAGTTTTAAAGAACTGGATCTACCTGGACGACACTGGTTCGAAATCTGGAATTACCTGATCCGATATATCACGCCTGTGCTATTGCTGGTGGTATTTCTGAAAGCAATCGGGATATTTTAAGCGGTGCCGAGTATTCAGCGCAGTGCGTTAATGCCCTATTCGTCAGGAATTATGTTCCAAATCGTTAATGATGTGGCTGCCTATCCTGAGTTTTTACCCTGGTGCGGTGATTCTAAAATTATAATTGAAACTGAAGAGTCGATGGATGCCGCTGTACTAATGAAGAAAGGCCCACTCAATCACTGGTTTTCGACTCGAAACCGGTTACATCCAGATAGTAAAATTGAAATCGAATTACTCGATGGGCCGTTTAAAAAACTACGCGGTGCCTGGCGGTTCGAGTCACTGGATAGCGAAGCCTCGAAAATTTCACTAGACCTTGAATTCGAATTCTCCAATAGACTGGCCTCGAAGTTACTCACACCGGTATTTTCACAAATTGCGAATACCATGGTCGACTCTTTTTGCGCGCGAGCTCAGGACATAAACGAATAATGACAAATACCACCATGATTGAAATTGCTTACGCGACACCCGATCGGCAAAAAATAATTGAATGCAATATTATGCCGGGGACATCGGTAAGAGAGGCCGTGAAACTATCTAATATAACGGAATACTTTCCTGAAATTGATTCCGAAAACTGTGATCTCGGTATATTCGGAAAAGCCGTCCCACCAACTTACGAACTGGTGGATGGAGATCGCATTGAAATTTATCGGCCGCTAATTGCTGACCCGAAGGAAGTTCGTCGACAAAGAGCTGCGCAAGGCTTGCAGACTAAAAAGGGTGGTGGAAAAGCAGAAGGTTAGCTTTCCGGGTTACTAAGATCACGATCACCTGTAATTTCAGCTAGTAAGTCGTTTTCGAACTGAAGCTTCATCGACTTTTTGGTTTTACTAAAGTCGTCACCAGAGCGAAAGTAGTAGACATAGTGCCAGGTATCGGGATTGTAGAGATCGACAATCGCTGGTTCACCCAGTAAAAATTCTACCTGCCGACGAGACATACCTAGTTCGAGCTGCCCGATGGTCTCGGCACTAAGGCGATTGCCCTGTAAAATATCCATTCGATACACGCATCCCGAGGATGCTACAATGGCGGTTAACAGGATCGCGATTACGAACAGACGTGATTTCATGTGGTCACAGCATAACAATATAAGAACGCAATGATACTGGCCTACTCAAGATGCTGCAATTAGTTGGAGTCGATAATTAGTGGAAACATCCGATATTAAAAATGCCGGACTGAAAGTAACCCTGCCAAGATTGAAAATTCTTGAATTACTCGAAAATTCTGAAGATAGACATTTAAAAGCCGAAGACATTTACAAAAACTTGCTCGACTCGGGCGAAGAAATAGCTTTGGCGACCGTATATCGAGTGCTCACTCAATTCGAAACTGCAGGATTAGTCACCCGACATCACTTTGAGGGTGGGCATGCGGTCTTCGAAGTTAATGACGGTGAACATCATGATCATCTGGTCGATATAGAAACTGGACAGGTAATGGAATTTTACGACGAAGTAATCGAAAAGCGGCAAAAGGAGATTGCCAGGAAATATAATTTCAATATTACCGAGCACACCATGATTCTTTACGGGCACTTCAATAAAGACTAGTCCAATAAAAACTAGTCAGGCCTGACGACGGCTACCGATCATTTCGCTGGCATGCGCCCGAGTTTGTTCGGTAATAGTGACCCCACCCAGCATTCGCGCGACTTCTTCCAGTCTTTCTGACTCTGACAGGGCAATTACCTCAGTGGTGGTATTGTCGGCTGATTTGTTTTTCTCGACACGAAAATGATGGTGTGCCTGCGAGGCGACCTGTGGCAAGTGGGTGACACAAAAAACCTGCCGATTAAGGCCAAGTTCGTGCAATTTATTGCCGACTATTTCGGCAATTCCACCACCAACACCGCTATCGATTTCGTCAAAAATTAAAGTCGGGATTAACGAGGACTCGCTAAGTATCACCTGTATCGCCAGACTAATTCGAGATAGTTCTCCGCCGGATGCGACCTTGTTCAGGGCTTTCACAGGTTGGCCAGGGTTGGCGCTGACCAGATAAATGATTTGATCGATACCTGTCTGGCGGAAATTTGATTCGCCTTCCTGAGCCTGTACCTGTATCAAAAATTCTCCGCCCTGCATTCCGAGTTGTTGCATAACATCGGTAATTTGCTCTGACAATGACTGCGCGGTTACTTTTCGCTGGTTCGACAAGGTGGTGGCGGATTCCAGGTATTCATGACGGGCCTGATCAAGCGCGACAGTAATGCTATCCAGGTTGTGTTCGCTACTTTGTAAGTCCTCAAGCTCTTTGTTCAAGGTGGCTGTCAACACGGCTAGATCGTCGATCTGTACGTGGTGCTTACGCGCAAGCTCCTGGATGCTAGCGATACGTTGATTGAGATGATCAAGTTGCTCGGCGTCGAGGTCGATCGAATCCTGGTAAGCGCGCAGTTCATCGCTGGCTTCCTGAATTTGAATCAGGGCATTATTGATCAGTTCGTGGCTGCTGGTGAGTCTGGGGTCGATTTGTAATTGCTCAGACAATGCTTTTTGACAGATACTCAACAGGCTTTGCGCGGTAGTCTCTTCGTTATCGTAAAGTAAGCCGAGCACCAGACCCGAAGTTTCCAGCAGTTGACCCGCATTCGACAGGCGCTTGTAGTCATCCTGAAGTTGATTGAATTCCCCTGTATAGAGGTTAAGCTCGTTAAGTTCCTGGCAGTACAGTTTGAGTAAATCGATACGCTGCTCGCGTTCCTGAGAACCACTTTTGACCTGTTCAAATTGTCGCTTCAGTTCACGCCAGGCTTTAAATTTGATTTTCACTGTCTCTAACAATTCGGCATTGGCCGAATAGGCGTCGAGTAATTGTTGTTGCACCGTTGGTTTCTGCAAGGACTGGTGTTCATGCTGGCCGTGAATATCAACCAGTAATTGCGCAAGTTCCCTGAGCTGCGAGAGGGGAGCAGTATAGCCATTGATAAAAGCCTTACTGCGGCCGTTTGCATAGAGCACGCGGCGTATAATGCATTCTCCGTCGCTTTCCAGTTCGTTAGACTGTAGCCAGTCGCTGGCTTCAACCTGTCCGCCGATATCAAAACAAACGCTGATTTCTGCTTTGTCCTCACCACTCTTAATGCTATCGATATCTGCCCGATCACCAGAAATAAGTTTTATGGCGTCTAGTAAAATCGACTTACCCGCGCCGGTTTCTCCCGTAAGTGCGGTCATGCCCTGTTCGAACTCTAGTTGTAATGCTTCGATAATCGCGAAGCTTTTAATTTGAATCGATTCCAGCATTAGTGGTTCGTGCTCCAGTAAAGTTTGGCGCGCAGAATTTGAAAGTAATCGTAATTCTCTGGATGCAATAGCGTCAGTGGTTGGGCGCATCGAGTAATTTCAACTTTATTTGCCGAATTCATCACCGATCCTGCCTGGCCATCATAATTGAGCTGAGCCAAATTATCGTCTTTGCTTAGACGAATTTCGATCTTATGCTCAGCCGGTACCACGATTGGGCGATTACTCAAGGTATGCGGACAAATCGGTACGATAGCCAGTGTATCAAGAGAAGGGTGCATAATTGGTCCACCGCCAGAGAGGGCATAGGCAGTCGAACCAGTTGGCGTAGCCACAATGACTCCATCGGCCCGTTGTTGATGGATTAGATCGCCATTACTATAGACTTCGTATTCGATCATGCTGAGTGATTCGTGGCTATGCACGATGATATCGTTGAGCGCAATGCTGCTTGATATCGGCTTATCCTGATGAAAAAACTCACCTTCGATAAAAAAACGTTTTTCGACCAGGTATTTGCCATCCAGTACATCATTTAGGTGCAGTTCAACATCTTTGTTTGAAACATCAGCGAGAAACCCAAGCCGACCCAGGTTAATTCCAAACAATGGCGTACTGGAATCGACCAATGATCTGGCTGCGGTTAGCAGGGTGCCGTCCCCACCGAGAGAAATAATTAAATCGGCGTTTTCGACCAGTTCAATCACGGGTACACTGGGCAGGTTCGCTATTGGCAAATCCAGATCAAGGAAATGAATGAGTATCCTGGCCCGATTCTCCAGAATCGAAGTTACCAGTCGTATTGTTTCCAGGTGCAATTGTGCGTCTTTACGTACAACAAGGCCGATTGTTTTGAATGTGGTTTGCATTGATAAAGCTTACTCGAATTTAAAGACTGCAATCTTGAAATATTGCCTAGGTAGAAATGTGACATGACGCTACAATTTATCAGTCTTTAGGCCCTAACCGCAATATAACAGACCCGATGAGCGAAACATACGATCTTGATGAACGTGCACAGTTGTTGTTAAAACAGCTGATTACCATGTATACACACGATGCTCAACCGGTAGGCTCAAAGAACTTGGCGCAATTATCAGGTCTTGATGTTAGTTCGGCGACTATTCGCAATATCATGTCGAAACTTGAACATTTGGGGCTGGTTGACTCCCCACATACCTCTGCGGGGCGTATTCCGACCGAGGCCGGGTATCGATTTTTTATCGATAGTTTGCTCGAAGTGAATGATATCGATAAACAGGCCAGGAGGCAGATAACGAACGGTTTTGGTGCCGATAAGACTTCATCCAGTCTGATTAAAAGTGCCAGCGATATACTCTCAAATATCACTCATTTAACTGGCGTCGTGAGTTTGACTCATTCGTCCACGACAGAAGTTCGTCACATTGAATTTATGCGTCTTAGCGAAAAACGCATCCTGGTTATACTGGTGGTAAACCAGGATGAGGTGCATAACAAAGTAATTCAGGTTGATAGAGATTATAGCGATGCGGAGCTAAAACAGGCGACCCAAACCCTGAGCCGATATTTAATCGGACAGGATTTTCACGATGCTCGTCGGCAAATTCTTCGGGAAATGTCAGAGTTAAAAAGCAGTGTTAACAGCATGATGGAATCGGTGCTAAAAGCCATGGATGACGTCTGCGATGATAATGACGAATTGTTAACCAGCGGTGAAAGTAACTTACTAGAATACGAAGAACTCTCTGATATCAGTAAGTTACGTGACATATTTAATGTATTTAATGATAAAAAAGATTTGCTTCATTTGCTAGACGGCTGTACTGCCGCGGACGGCGTCGAAATCTTTATCGGTAGTGAGTCGGGCTATTCTGTGTTGAGTGACTGTAGCGTCGTTGGAGCTCCTTATCAGATCAATGGTAAGGTCGTCGGTGTACTCGGTGTCATAGGCCCGACGCGTATTGCCTACGAACAGGTGATTCCTGTTGTCGATGTCACAGCAAAATTGTTAAGTTCTGCCTTGAATACTCAGAAATAATACATACATTAGTAGCCCACGGAATTATGGTCTGGTGATGTATCCGCTTCGTCACCCAAGACAAATTTAAAACCAAACAATTTTTCGATTAGCAAATTTAAGGTGCATTGGAGTTAATTATGTCGTCTGAAACATCTCAGATAGAAGAAACCGAAGACGCTGTGGAAGCAATTCCGACAGATATTAGTGACGAAATGGATGAATCGCCTGGCGAAACTGGTGCGACTGCCGATGGCGAAGACGGAGAAGCCGAACTCTCAATGGAGCAGCAACTTGAGCAGGCCCAGGCTACAATCAAAGACTACTGGGATCAAATGGTACGTTTACGTGCCGAGATGGAAAATAATCGAAAACGCGCTGAACGCGATGTGCAAAATGCGCACAAATACGCGCTGAAAAATTTCACTGAGGCCTTATTGCCTGTTGTCGATAGTATGGAAATGGGAATGGTTGCCGGCGAAGCTGAAAATGCCTCACTGGATAGTATCCGCGAAGGTTCCGAATTAACCATGAGTATGTTCGTGCAGATTCTGGAGAAGCAGGGGCTAACCGAGGTCAATCCGGTTGGCGAAAAATTCAATCCTGAGCAACACCAGGCGATTAGTATGGTAGAAGACGAGAATGCCGAATCGAATACGGTAATCAGCGTCATGCAGAAGGGATTTATGCTGAATGACCGACTGGTGCGGCCTGCAATGGTCGTAGTCGTCAAATAATCACAGAAAAATTAAGGGATTCACTTGAAACTCATTAATTAATCCCTACATCCCGTGTAAGTTTAATTTTTAAGAATATCTGGAGCACTCAAATGGGTAGAATTATTGGAATTGACCTGGGTACCACTAACTCATGTGTCGCAGTAATGGAAGGTGACGTACCTAAGGTCATCGAAAACTCTGAAGGCGATCGTACGACGCCATCTATTGTCGCCTTCGGTGGAGACGACGAAGTCCTCGTCGGCCAACCAGCGAAACGTCAATCAGTTACTAATCCCGCTGATACACTTTACGCGGTTAAGCGTCTCATCGGTCGCAGCTACGATGAGAAAGCGGTACAGAAAGACATCGATTTAGTCCCTTACAAAATCATCAAAGCCGACAACGGCGACGCATGGGTTGAAGCCAAAGGCAACAAAATGGCCCCGCCTGAGATCGCTGCTCGCGTCCTGCAAAAGATGAAGAAAACGGCTGAAGACTACCTCGGTGAGGAAGTAACCGAAGCGGTAATCACGGTACCAGCCTATTTCAATGACTCGCAGCGCCAGGCAACCAAAGACGCCGGTAAAATTGCAGGT
>JAUVCH010000031.1 GCA_030595795.1 Gammaproteobacteria bacterium | reverse complement strand
ATTGCGGCAGGTGCCTCGGGCATTGCCTGCGGTGTGGTACGAAATAACTACTTTCAGCCTGCGATGCGAGAACTTATGGCGCATTCGGTTGGTGTCTGGGAAACCGACCCCGAGGCTTATAGCTACCACTCGGTAGGCTATATGCAAATCAGCCCTGAAAGCATGCATGCCGACGTCGCAACTATCGCCCGGCAACAAAAAGACATCGGTTACGAGTCCAGCTTCATCGAAGGCGAGAAAGAATCATCCGATTACATGAAAACGCTTTTCCACGACTGGCAGGCGAAAGGCATTACTTCGGTACTACACGAAAAACGTGGCGGATATGCGAATAATACCAAGGCGATGTACGCGCTGGCCACCAAGGCCGAAAACGAAGGTGTGCGCATCTTAAGCGGTTGTACCGTTACTGGTTTCAAGAGTGACTCTGCCGGTGGCGCGATTAAAGCGGTAGAGACCGACAAAGGTGAGATTGGCTGTGATCAGGTCATCATCGGTGCCGGTCCCTGGGCTAAAACTATCTGGGACATGCTCGAATTACCCAAAACCATTAGCATCAAGGGTGCGGATGGTGTCGTGCATAGCGATATCCCGATGTGGATTTACTGGTCGTTACAGGAAGGTACTTTGGGTGTCGATCCCGAATTGCAAAAGACCAACGATGGCAAATTTCCGCCGGTAATTCACGTCGATAGTAACGAACCGCTGTACTCCGATTACGATGGCTCGCTGATTACCGACAAGATGTGGGGCATCTACTACAAACCCGATTTCCACTTTGGTGGCATTCAGGGTGGTGCGGCACCTTATGCGATCGAAACCGACCCAGACAATGTTGCGGTCGATCCCTATGGAGTCGATTCTCCCGATTTTGTTGTCGGCGAAGACTTCGCCCACATGTGGACTTCGGCGCTGGCGCATTGTCAGAAGCGGTTCGAAGGTCAGTTTGAGTTTTACAAGAACGAGCCATCAGGTGGCATCGGTTCTTTTACACCAGATAGCTTCCCGGTTTTCGACGTATTCCGTGAAAACTGCTATTTAATCGCCGATTCGAACCACGGCTACAAGATGCTTGGCGTCGGAAAACTGGTCGCCGAAGAAATCTGTGGTAATAAGAACCGATTATTAGAACCATTCCGCTTCTCGCGTTACGCCGAAGGCAAGCTGCACCCGGTATCGAGTAGCCCCTTTCCCTGGAGTTAACCTCCTAATTTCCTGTATACCTCCGTATGACTTACCTGCGCTAAGTGTAAAACTGGCGCAGGTTTATTTTTGCCTATTTCTGCGGCTGATATAACCAGGCCGCGAGCCAACTGGCGAGTGCTGCTCCAATGAGCTGAGCCAGGATAAAAGCTGGCGCGTCGGCGGGTACAATACCGGAAAAGGTATCGGTTAAAGAACGCGCTATAGTAACTGCAGGATTAGCAAACGAAGTTGACGAGGTAAACCAGTAGCCCGCTGTGATAAAAAGCCCGACGGCGTATGGCACCGCATCGGGCTTGTATTTTATGCAACCGAAGATGGTCATCACCAGGCCGAATGTCGCGACGATTTCGGCACCAAACTGCGACAGACCTTCTCGGGCATGGTTAGAATACTGGATGAGCGGCAGTTCAAACATGGAATGGGCGAGCAGGGTGCCCAGCACACCTCCAATCACCTGAACTGGCCAGTAAGCAATTGCTGTTTTAAAACTGATCTCTCCGCGTAGCAAAAATGCCAGAGTAACCGCAGGATTAAAATGGGCGCCGGAAACTGGCCCGAATATCGTTATCAATACCACCAGTATCGCCCCGGTAGCAATGGTATTGCCAAGCAGGGCAATGGCATCGTTACCTGCGGCAAGGTTTTCCGCCATGATGCCGGAACCGACGACAACCGCGACCAGAAATAATGTGCCGAGTGCTTCTGCGACGAGTCTTCTCTTCATAATAATAAGTTTTAGTTAATGGATGGACTAAGTTTATAATAAAGCCTATTAAACCTCGTCCGGTAAATTTTTGGAATCATTATGACCGAATCATACGACTATATAATTGTCGGTGCTGGCTCCGCTGGCTGCGTGCTTGCCAACCGCTTAACCGAAGATGCGAATATCAGCGTCTTACTGCTCGAATACGGTGGTAGCGATAAAAGCATCTTTATTCAGATGCCGACCGCGCTGTCGATTCCGATGAATATGAAAAAATTCAATTGGGGTTATGAGTCGCAGCCCGAACCTTATTTAGACAATCGACGTATGGACTGTCCGCGCGGCAAGGTGCTCGGTGGCTCGTCGTCGATTAACGGCATGGTCTATGTTCGCGGTCATGCGATGGATTATAACGAGTGGCAATCACAGGGTGCTAAAGACTGGGATTACAGACACTGCCTGCCTTATTTCAAAAAAGCTGACGACTGGGCTTTCGGTAGCGATGAATACCGTTCACAGCAGGGGCCGCTATCGGTCAACAATGGCAATAACATGGAAAACCCACTGTATCGAGCCTTCATCGAAGCCGGTGCCGAAGCGGGTTACATGAAGACCGACGACTACAACGGACGTCAGCAGGAAGGCTTCGGGCCGATGCACATGACCGTAAAAAATGGCGTGCGTTGGTCGACTGCGAATGCTTATCTGAAACCGGCACTTAATAGGCCCAATTTAAAAGTAATCACCTCTGCGCTAACGCAGCGTCTGTTATTCGAAGGCAAAAAAGCTGTAGGGGTCGAATTCCAATGCGACGGGGAGTTACAAACTCGGCATGCTAATCGAGAAGTAATATTAAGTGCCGGGTCAGTAGCGTCACCCCATCTGTTGCAGGTATCGGGCATCGGTCCAGGCGAAGTATTGAAGCAGGCAGGGATCGAAGTCAGGCACGATCTACCGGGCGTCGGCGAAAACCTTCAGGATCATCTTGAATTTTATTTCCAGTTCCGCTGCAAGCAACCGATTACGCTGAACGGAAAGCTCGATTTATGGAACAAGTTTCTCATCGGTTCGCGCTGGTTCTTCACTAAAACCGGCCTCGGTTCAACCAACCATTTTGAATCCTGTGCATTCATACGATCTAAACCAGGCATCGAATGGCCAGATATTCAGTATCATTTCCTGCCCGCAGCGATGCGTTATGACGGCCGGGCTGCGTTTAGCGGTCATGGATTTCAGGTGCATGTCGGCCATAACAAACCCAAAAGTCGAGGCACCATTCGGGCGAAGACCTCGGATATCAGCGACAAGCCAGAAATTCTTTTTAATTACCTGCAACACCAGGACGATATCGAAGGTTTCCGTGCCTGCGTGCGCCTGACACGTGAAATCATCGCGCAAAAGGCAATGGATCAATATCGTGAATCGGAAATCCAGCCCGGTGAAAATATACAAAGCGATGAAGACATCGACGCGTTTGTTCGTAGTGAGGTCGAGAGCGCTTACCACCCTTCCTGTACCTGCAGAATGGGCGAGGATGACATGGCGGTCGTCGATTCAGAGCTGCGAGTGCATGGTATCGAAGGTTTGCGTGTCGTCGATTCGTCGGTATTTCCGACGATTCCGAATGGTAATTTGAATTCCCCGACCATTATGACGGCCGAACGCACAGCAGATATTATCAAGGGCAAGGGGATGCTAGAGCCAGATGATGCAGTAGTAGGGCTGGGACAGGACTGGGAGAATTTGCAGCGGTCGGCTCAAGCGGATTAAGATCGTCCACTAATTCTCTTTGTTTGAATTTTCTGCTATGTGATAATTATGTGATAGTTATTTGCTAGTTTTACCAGAAATGAGAGGAACATTGCTGTTTTTAAAGCGTTTTACTGAACCTAGCATTCAATTAGCTGTCGTAAACAACAGCGAAATTCAAGAAATTTTTTAAAAGGCTTAAAATGAAACTAAATGTATTGAGAACTATTGTTTTTGCAATGATTTTGCTGATGCCGCTCAAGCTTATGGCAGCTGCCGAAATATATACCGGGTTCTTTAGTAACGAGGCACTAGCCGGCTACGATACCGTGGCTTATTTTGATGTAAATAAGCCAGTAAAGGGCAAGGATAAGTTTAGTTATAAATATAAAGGTGCAGAATGGCTATTCAGTACCGAGCAAAATCGCGAGAAATTCATTAAAATGCCCGAGAAATATACGCCACAATATGGTGGTTACTGCGCATGGCTAGTGGCTCAAAATGACACTACCAAGGGAGACCCCCTGCATTGGAGTATAGTAGGTGGAAAATTATATTTAAATTACGACGCCGAGATTAAAGCCAGGTGGTTAAAGGATCCATCGGGCTTTATAGAAAAGGCTGATAAGTTCTGGCCAGAGGTCTTAAACTGATTCTCGAAGAATAAAATAAACCTTTTGCGAAGATTGATTGATATGCCTATACGACTACTGCTGATTTTTTCTTTTATATATTATTGCGTAAGAATACGAACAAATCCCGCTCGTTTTTTTCAAATTAACGCGCAGTATTTCAATAAAACAAAAGGCATTTTTTCGAAACTCGATATCGATCGGTTAATTCCGGCGCGCTGGCTATTGCGTCAATGCCTCGACAATGGCCAAAGCCTCGATTTCACTTACCCGGTATTTGTCAAACCCGAGTGGGGGCAAAACGCCTACGGTATTCGACGTGCCGATAGCCCGGCAGAGCTCGAAGAGGTTCGCCGTGCATGCACTTGCGACAAAATGCCCTGCATTATCCAGGAGGCCGCAACAGAGGCCCGTGAATTTGAAATATTTTTTGTTTTATGCGCCGAGGATGAATCAAAACCCGCAGTGTTAAGCGTTACCGAAGCGCATAACTCGGAACAGCAAAAGTTACCGATAAATAGCATCAATAACAGTAATACTGTTTACCGTGAAATCACCGAATCATTAAATGCAGCCGAGCTCGAAGCTATCTGGCAACATGTTAGTTCGTTTGGCCGGTTCGGCATTTCTCGTGTTGGCGTTCGAGCCAATAGCGTAGCCGATTTAGTCAAGGGTGATTTTCATGTGATCGAAATTAATCTGTTTGTGCCCTTGCCGATTAATTTGTTGGATCCGAGCAAGACGCGTAAACAACGAATTAATATCGCATTAAAAACCACCCGAAACCTGGCTCAAATAGTTAAATCTAATCCTAGTTATCATCCAGCACATACGGTGTTTTTCAAAAAATGGCTGGTGGCACGCAAAGTTAAATTACTAGCGGTAACGCGATAAGTCTATGCAGTGGTTAAAAGCAAAGATATATGCCTGGATTAGTCATCGCTATATGCATGGTTGTAGCAACTACAACGATGTCAAGGTACGACGCAGTTGTCGCTCCAAAGAGCAGGGTCGTGCCAAATTTGCCGAAGGCAACCTGCCACATGCACGCGGGCTGGTATTTTTTAATCCCTGGGGTGGGCACAGGTTTGCCAAAACATACGGTTTCCCGCTAGTAATAAAACCGAATGTTAGTGGCTATTCGCGCGGCAGTTATTTTCCGATAAACAACATGGCTGAGCTATGGAAGGCCATCGTGCTGGCGAAGTTGTGGTGGCCAACAACGGTTGTCGAGCAATACCTGAAGGGCTCTAACTATCGAGTTGTTGTCGTAAAAGGGAAAATCATGTCGATAATCCAGCGTTATCCACCATTTGTAATCGGAAATGGCAACGACTCGATTGCTGACCTGATCGATGCAGAAAATAAAACACGCGAAGAGATGCAATTATATGATGGAATGTTCCCGATTAAAAAGAGCGGGCAAGTCCAGCAGCATCTTAAAAAGCAGGGTTATGATTTTTTGTCGGTGCCCGCAAAAGGTGAGAATATCGAACTGTTTTATCGGGTTGCACTGGCCCCTGGCGGAATAGTTAGAACAGTAGACCAGGGTTCGATTCATGCTGATAACCTTGAATTATTCTTAAAAACTATCGACCTTTTTAAAGCCAATATATTAGGCGTCGATATTATTTTTGAACGCAGCATAGAAGAGAGCTACCGGCAGCAAAAATGTATATTGCTTGAGGTTAATTCGAGGCCTTACCTGAAAATGCATGATTACCCTCGCTATGGAGAAAAGCAAAACCTGGATGCCTACTACGGCGAGCTGGATAAACTGGATATAAGCCAACCTGACACTTACTAATGGCAGGCCCTACACGCCTGTTTTACCAATATTCGGGCACTCATTCTTTACTAATCGGTTTATTGCCATTTTTTCTGCCAGCACTCATGTGGCTGAAAGGCCTGTCGTTATCTGAAATTTCCAGTTTTATCGCAGTCAATGGTATTGGCTATTTATTGACACTTTATTACTGGGATCGAATTCGCATAAGATTCGGCTGGAGGTGGATCCTGGTCGCGTCCCTGGTATTAGAAGTGGCCCTGGTTGGTGCCATCGTGTTCGATCAAAACTTCGCCGCCATTAATCTCATCGCCTTGCTTAATGGTGCCTACGGCTGTTTTTTCTGGATGTCACAACGGTCGCTATTCGTGCACTGTACCAACAGTGGTGATACCGGTGTGAAGTTTGGTAATTTTCAAATAATCGTTATGGTTTTGCTAAAAGTCGGTATTCTTGGCGGTGGTTATCTATGGGAAAAATGGGGTGCGAGTAGTGTGTTTCTGGCAACGATATGCGTTGTGATACCGGCGCTAGCCTACTATTGCAGAGTTAGCCTACCCGGATCTTTGACGGTGTCCTCACCAGCACCGATTACGTTAAATTCGATAGTCACCTATCGCGATTCGAATCACTCGTTGGTGATCTTTTTTATCGATGGTTTGTTTCTGTTTGCGGAAAGTTATTTTTGGGTGATTACGCTCTATCTCATTTCGGGAGAGAATCTGGTAAGGCTAGGCATACTGGTAGTTTCGCTCTCTATATTACTCGCCGGGCTGTTCTACCTGATCAAAAACAGGCTCGATAAAGCTAAGGCACAACAGGCTTACGTGATTGCTGTACTGGGTTATGCGCTGTCCTGGTTATTACGCGGGGCGATTGAAACAAACGAGAATCAATATTGGATTTATCCTCTAATCGTACTCATCGCATTCTTAACCGCCCTGTTTAGGTTGGTGTTTAACAAACGCTTCTTCGACCTGGCCGCTAAAACCGATAACCACCGCTATATTGTGCTGAAGAGTTATTACTCACAGTTAGGCGTCGCTGTGTTTTTTGCTATGGCAGCGCTAGCTCTACTCGAGGTGACGGAGCCGTTCCAGGCACTGCAAACTTTCTACTGGCTACTAGCACCGATCGCGATGATATATTTGCTTTATCGTTTGCCACCAAAGGGTTAGGTATTTAGAATTTGGCTTACCCAACAATCGCCAACAAGACACCTGCTGCCACCGCCGAGCCAATCACGCCGGCCACATTCGGTCCCATCGCATGCATGAGCAGGAAGTTTTGCGGGTTGGCCTGCAAGCCGATTTTATTAGCAACCCGTGCCGCCATCGGAACTGCGGAGACACCAGCGGCACCGATAAGCGGATTAACCGTACCACCGGATAGCCGGTACATCAGCTTACCCATTAATAACCCGGCTGCGGTACCGATGGAAAAGGCAACCATGCCGAGCAGTAATATGCCGATGGTTTCCACACTCAGAAACTTGTCGGCGGCAAGTTTGGAGCCGACTGCGAGGCCGAGAAATATGGTCACGATGTTTATCAATTCGTTTTGCGCGGTGTTACTGAGTCGATCGACTACGCCGCTTTCCTTGAGCAAATTACCGAAACAAAGCATGCCGACCAGCGGCGCGGCGGAGGGTAATAGCAGCAGGGTCACCAGCAGCAAAGCCAGCGGAAAGATGATTTTCTCCAGCTTGCTAACGTGACGCAGTTGGGTCATTTTGGTTTTACGCTCTTCCTCGGTGGTGAGCAGCTTCATAATCGGTGGCTGAATAATCGGTACCAGTGCCATATATGAATAGGCCGCTACGGCGATAGCGCCGAGTAAATCGGGGGCCAGTCGAGAGGCAACATAGATAGCGGTCGGACCGTCGGCGCCTCCGATAATTGCGATGGCGGCAGCATCGGCCATGGTGAATTCCATGCCGGGGATTAGATTCATAGCGATGGCACCGAATAGCGTAAAGAAGATGCCAAACTGTGCCGCCGCACCGAGGATCATCAGGCTCGGTCGGGCCAGCAATGGGCCGAAGTCGGTCATCGCACCGACGCCCATGAAGATGAGCAACGGGAATACGCCAGACTCGATGCCGGAGTGATAGAGGATGCCGAGCAAGCCTTCGGGCCCTGCAATATCGGCGACCGGGATATTCGCAAGAACACCGCCAAAGCCGATTGGGATGAGTAGCAGCGGCTCGAAGCCCTTGGCAATTGCCAGGTAAATCAGCCCGCCGCCTATGATGATCATGATTACCTGGCCGAGCGTAAAGTTGGCGATCCCGGTGGATGCCCAGAGGTCTAGTAGGCCCTGTTCCATATTTTAATTACTCGCTGCGGCTCAGGCGACGTGAACCAGATCCTGATCGGTCTGGATTGCGTCGCCCTTGTTAACCAGTACTGACTGCACGGTTCCGGCGCAATGGCTCCGAATTTCAGTTTCCATTTTCATCGCTTCGATAATCAGTACCGGGTCGCCATCGTCGATTTGTTGACCGGGCGATACCAGTACTTCGATAATATTTCCGGCCAATGGCGCTTTGATACTAATTGTCGTCGCCGATGGTGCTGGGGCCGGTGCTGGCGCAGCAACTGGTGCAACCTCACTGATTTCACCATTACCGGGCGCGACTACGACATCGTATTGAGTACCGTTGACACTGACGCGGTAGTTTTCGGTTTCGGATGGCGCACTAGCGGGTGCCGTGGCGGCGACTGGTGCCGCTTCGGGCTCGTTACCTGGCACGGGTTCGAAGGCATCCGGATTATCGCGATTCTTTAAGAAGTTAATGCCAACCTGCTGGAATAGTGCATAAGTTAAAACATCGTCAATTTTATCCTCGGAAAGTTTAATGCCTTCTTCTTTGGCAAGCGCATCGAGTTCGCTGGTAAGTCGCTCCATTTCTGGTTCGATCAAATCAGCCGGGCGACAGGTGATTGGCTCGGCACCTTCGAGTACGCGTGCCTGTAGTTCTTTATTCACCTCGGCCGCTGTGGCACCGTATTCGCCCTTGAGCACACCGGCGGTTTCTTTGCTGATGGATTTGTAGCGCCCGCCACTGAGTACGTTGATGACAGACTGGGTGCCCACGATTTGAGAAGTCGGAGTAACCAGCGGCACGTAGCCGAGGTCTTTACGCACAATTGGAATTTCCTTTAATACCTCGTCGAGCCTGTCGGTGGCGTTTTGTTCGCGTAGCTGATGTTCCAGGTTGGTGAGCATGCCGCCGGGTACCTGAGCGGTGAGAATCCGAGAATCGATGCCTTTCAGTGAGCCTTCGAATTTCGCGTATTTTTTACGCACATCACGAAAATAAACCGCGATATCTTCGAGCAATGCCATATCGAAGCCAGTATCTCGATCGCTACCTTCGAGGATAGCGACAAAGGTTTCGGTGGCAGAATGCCCGTAGGTCTGGCTCATCGAAGAGATAGAAGTATCGAGCATGTCGATGCCGGCATCGATGGCTTTCATATAAGTGGCGGTTGAAAGCCCGGTAGTTGCATGGCAATGCATCGACAGAGGGACATTGCAGGTCTCTTTAATGCGGCTCACCAGTTCTTCGGCATCGTAAGGCCTTAATAGTCCGGCCATATCTTTAATGCAGATCGAGCTACTACCCATGTCTTCCAGACGTTTAGCCATGTCGACCCAGAAATCGTTGTTGTGTACAGGGCTTAAGGTGTAAGACATCGAACCCTTCGCGTGTTTGCCCACTTTAATGGGGGCATTTATCGCGGTCTCGTTATTACGCATATCGTTCATCGCATCGAAAATGCGAAATACGTCCATGCCATTTTCGGCGGCGCGCTCGACGAAAGCCTCGATCACATCGTCTGCGTAGTGGCGGTAGCCGAGAGCATTCTGGCCTCGTAGCAACATTTGCATCGGCGTATTTGGCATAGCGGCCTTGAGTTTGCGCAGGCGTTCCCAGGGGTCTTCGCCGAGGAAACGGATACAGGCATCAAAAGTCGCACCACCCCAGGTTTCCAGTGACCAGAAACCGACTTTGTCGAGTTTTGCTGCTATCGGCAACATATCGTCGATGCGCACACGGGTTGCCAGTAGTGACTGCGAAGCGTCGCGTAAAACCAGATCGGTGAGTAAAAGCGGTTTAGTCATAGGGTTTAACCTGTATTTATGATTTTGTCTGACGATTGCGACGGTATTGGTGGATGGCAGACTGAATTGCTGCGATATGCTGCGTATTAGCTGGAGCCGAAGTGGGTAATGGAGCAGATGCCGTTGGGCTTTCGACTTCGGGCACCAGTTTGGCGATGACCTGAATGATGATGATCAACAGGCATAGAATAATAAATACCGAACCCATTCCCAGTCCGAGCAATTGCAAGCTTTGTAATAGCAGTTGGTCAATATTCATGGGATCGGTCAGCCCTGGTGCGCCACAGCAAAAAACGAAGAAATTATACTATAAATATAATTTTTATTAATAACCATTAATAAAATCGATCCCGTTTATTGCGGGCTTCAATAATTAATGGCTGTTGAGAGGTTATTCAACCGCCTTAGCGCGTAACGACTCAATCGACATAGTCGGCGTGAGCACATCAGGATCGAGCTGAATCTCGATCAGGGCAGGACTATTTGCCGATTTGGCGCGTTCAAACGCCGGTGCAAATTCACCCGTATTAGTAACCAGTTCGGCATGCCCCCCGTAGGCTTTGGCCAGCGCACAAAAATCGGGATTCACCATATCGGTGCCGACCACACGTCCAGGATAGTCGCGTTCCTGATGCATGCGGATGGTGCCATAAATGCCGTTGTTGACAATGATTACGATGATATTGGCACCGTATTGCATCGCTGTCGCGAGTTCCTGGCCATTCATCATGAAATCGCCATCACCCGCAAATGCGACTACTGTTCGCTGCGGATACATCAGTTTCGCAGAGATAGCGGCTGGTACGCCATAGCCCATGGTGCCACTGGTTGGCGCGAGCTGGGTTCTATATTCACGAAAACGATAAAAGCGGTGTAGCCAGCCAGTGTTATTACCAGCGCCGTTGCAGATAATGGTGTCATCGTCAGTCGTATTTTGTACGGTTTTAATGATGTCGGAAAATTGCACCAATCCTTTTACCTGGATTGAAGCACTCCAGTCTTCGAATGCCTGCCGTGCCTGTTTCACCCTTTCCGCTGAGTTAGGGGATATTTCTCGATCTTTAAGTGCATCGACAAAACTTGACGACGAGGCATTGATAGCTAGCTCAGGTTGGTAAATATGCCCAAGTTCTTCAGCACCGACGTGGACATGAATCATAGTCTGCTTCGGATTTGGGATATTGATTAATGAGAATCCACCAGTGGTCATTTCACCTAACCGGGCACCAATGACTAGCAGGGTGTCAGCATTGCGAATAGTCTTTGTCAGTGCCGGGTTGACGCCGAGCCCGAGGTCGCCGATGTAATTTGGATGTTCGTGATCGAAGTAATCCTGACAGCGAAACGAATTAACTACCGGTATCGCGGACTTTTCGGCGAAGCTTTGCATGTTTAGACGCGTCGCTTCGTTCCAGCCACTACCGCCGACGATGATGACGGGTCGCTCTGCGGCAGACAATATTCCGACAGTTTTATCAATATCCTGACTAGCCGGATGAATGCTCAGCTGTTGCCAGGTTTTCGCATCGGCCACATCGATAATATCGGTCAACATATCTTCAGGCAACGCCAGCACTACCGGCCCCGGACGCCCACTGGTAGCGGTGGCGAAAGCTCGATTTAAATATTCGGGAATACGACTGGCGTCTTCAATTTGCGCAACCCATTTAGCTACCTGACCAAACATGCGGCGATAATCGATTTCCTGGAACGCCTCGCGGTCCATATCCTTGCGTGCGATTTGGCCGATGAGCAAAATCATCGGTGTCGAATCCTGCATCGCGACATGTAACCCACAACTGGCATTCGTCGCTCCAGGGCCACGAGTCACAAAGCAAATGCCGGGTTTGCCGGTGAGTTTGCCGTAGGCTTCAGCCATATAGGCTGCTCCGCCTTCCTGCCGGCAGGTAATGAGTTCGATTTCAGGTCTGTCGTATAGCGCATCGAGCGCGGCGAGAAAGCTTTCACCGGGAATGCTGAAAATGCGTTCAACCTGGTTGATGGCAAGCGCGTCGATTAGTATCTGCCCGCCGGTACGAGCTCTGGACTGACTGGTCACAAATAATCCTGATTATTGAAAAAGAAAATTCTGCCGGTCTTATATCATGAGCATTGGAGGTGAACAACTGGATATGAAAAATGGAGGAATATAAAAATTCTAGCGGCTTTTTGCACGGGCTTACTCTAAAATACCCGACTTTGCCGAGCTATCCTGTATTCACTCCTTCCATGTTTGAACTCATCACCAATGCCGATGTCTACGCGCCGAAGTCACTAGGCATCCAGAACCTGCTGATTTGTGCCGGTAAAATTGTTTATATCGGAGAGCAAGTCCCGCAGCTCGATGACAGCTTATCGGTGCAGGTTATCGATCTTGCCGGCGCGCGATTAATCCCAGGTTTCATCGATGCGCATGCGCATATTACTGGCGGCGGTGGCGAAGCCGGACCTTCGACCCGCGTGCCACCATTGCATCTCAGTCAATTTACCGATGCTGGTGTCACCAGCGTGATTGGCCTGCTCGGAACCGATGATTTAACGCGTAATACGCAGACGCTTCTCACCCAGGTAATGGGCTTGCGTGAGGAGGGTTTGTCGGCCTGGTGTTATACCGGTGGTTATCATTTGCCCGCTATGACGCTCACCGAATCGGTGCGCAGCGATATTGTTAATCTGGAACCGGTGATCGGTGTTGGCGAAGTGGCGATTAGTGACCATCGCTCCAGTCAACCAACCCTCGATGAGATTTTACGGCTGGCAAGCGAGACGCATGTCGCCGGCTTAATGACAGGCAAGGCAGGCATCGTACACTTTCATCTCGGTGATGGTGAACGCGGTCTGTCGATGATTCGTGACTGCCTGGAAACGAGTGAAATTCCGGCCCGTGTGTTTAATCCGACCCATATCAATCGAAATAAAGCGCTATTCGAAGAAGCCTGCGATTTAAGCAGTAAAGGCTGTAGTGTCGATATCACCGCTTTCCCGGAGGATGAACGGGAAAGCCGAGGGTGGTCCACTACCGAGGCCGTATCGCGTTATTTTGACAAGGGCTGCGATCCGCATAAATTAACGATAAGCTCTGATGGCGGCGGATGCCTGCCGCATTTTGACGCACAGGGTGAATTGCTACACATGGGTTTCGCCAAATCATCAGCGATGGCTGTTACCTTCAAAGCGATGCTTGAAAGTGGTTTGGCCATAGAAAAAACGCTCCCGTTGATGACCAGCAATGTCGCCAGCCTGCTCAGGTTGCATGGCAAGGGTCAGATAGAAACAGGTCGCGATGCAGATTTACTGGTGATTGATGAAAACCATGCTATTAACAGTGTCATGGCAAATGGCGTCTGGCATAAAAAAATGGGTCAACAAATAGTGAAAGGTTTATTCGAATAATGAGTCCCTCCCCGATTAAAAAAGGCCATACGCGTGGCTACGTGATACCGATTGGTGGCGCCGAAGAACGCACTGGGTCGCCGAGGGTTCTCAAGCGTTTCGTTAAATTATGCGGTGGTAAAAATGCGAATATCGTAATTATTCCAACCGCGTCGAACCTGCCCGATACCGGCGATAAGTACGTCGAGATATTCAATAAAATCGGCGTTGACGCAGCGGTATCCCTGCCGATTAACGAACGATCTGAAACCGAGCGACAGGATTATCTCGATCACCTCGATCAGGCCACGGGTATTTTTATTACCGGTGGCAATCAGTTACGCCTGTCCACCATACTCGGTGGCACCGAAGTAGCGATCAAGATTCGGCGTCTGAATGCTAAAGGCGTACACGTCGCCGGTACTTCTGCTGGCGCGGCGATTATGCCAGAACATATGATTGCCGGTGGCTCAACCGGGACAGTGCCTTCGGGCGATGGTGTTAACCTGGCACCGGGGCTAGGCCTGACCAATGACCTGTTAATCGACCAGCATTTTAGTCAGCGTGATCGACTCGGGAGATTGTTGACTGCGATTTCATATAACCCGTTTATGCTCGGCGTCGGCATCGATGAGGATACGGCGATTTTTATCAACCCGGATCAAATCTTCGAAGTTGTCGGCAGTGGAGCGGTGACTGTGATCGACCCGGTTCACCTGAGTTATTCCTCGATGAGTAAAGCGGCTAAAAATGATGCGTTGAGCATGCTTGATCTTAAATTACATATTCTGTCGAAAGGTTGCACTTTTGATATCCATGAGCGGAAGCCGTTTCCGCCGGGATAGTTAATTATGAGGATTATCACTAATGAGTATGCATAACCCTGCACACCCAGGTGAAATTCTAAAAGAGCTGGTAATCACCCCTTTAGAACTCACCATTACTGATGCATCTGAGCATTTAAATGTAAGTCGTAAAACGCTTTCAAAAGTTTTAAATGGTAGAGGTGCAATTACACCAGAGATGGCGTTACGACTGGAGCTGGTATTTAATAATCCATCTGCTGACCATTGGCTTCGTCTCCAAAATGCTTATGACCTTTGGCAGTCTCGCCGGAATAAGGCCGATTTACATGTCCAGCCTTATCGCACAAACTACGCTTAAGGCTTAACGAACAGGGATGACGTGGTCAAAACTTATCTTAAACCCACACTACTTTTGAATAAGAACCAGCACACCCGCCACCAGCGCAAGTACCCCCATGACCAGGCTTTCATACTGAAAGCTGAGTTTTATCACGCTGTCTAACCCGGTTAATACCAACCATGCACCTAGAACCAGTGGCCATGCTTTCATTGCTTTCTCCTGACTTTTAAATGATTAATTGGCGGTAGTATAAACAAACCGGTAGGGTCTGGTAACCGGGTAACTATCGTGCAGGGGATGCAGCCTGCCTTCGGCTATCAACATGAACCGCGTATTTAAATTATGCCTGTAGAGCACCTAGTCGAGCTTCTAGCGCATCTTCACGCGGCCAGAACCTTTTATTACGAGGTAACAGTAGTTCACGCCCGTCGAGCGTTATTAGAGGCTGATTATCCGAGATCCTTGACTCCACCATACGAGAAACATGCCAGCGCAGGTCGGGGCCTGGTGCTATGAAGTTGCGGTCCATTGCCCAATGTATATCCGGTGTCAGCGCGATACCGTTGCAAGGGTCATCGTCGCATGAATCGGCGAATGGTATCAGGTGGGCCGCCTGCACCAATACCTGCTGTCCTGGCAGGACCAGGCGCGTGCCAGTCGCCGCGCAACGAAAATCATAGGCTTCGACTACGATGCGGCGAAAAGCTGTGTCACGAACCGGTTTTGAATACTCAACTGGCTGTTCCCTGACAGCTTTGCCAGTTGGTCTCCGGAGTTCGGATTCGTAGCGATCCTCGAGTTCGATATTTTTCAGGACGTCAAGTTTGTTTCCAAACCATCGGGTGAGCAGCATATCTCTTAGAGTCCCCCGCGAATTTTGTTGGCCGAGAATCTCGAAGAGCTCGTCGTCAAGTTGAATGTGATCGATATTATCCGTTATCTCCGAAAATGAGCGTGCCGTCCTCATTGCTTCGAGCACGGCTTCGCGCCCCGGTATTGGCTGTGGGTGCCAGAAGCCTTCTTTGTGTAAGTGGAAAAACGGAAAATATGGATTAGCATGGTCGGTTTCTGTCCGTACGTGCTCAAAGATGCTGTAGTAGCGATCGAGTAGCGGTTGGTCGAAATGAATCGCGTTCTCACGGAGCCTGCCTGCTTCGGCCAGGCCGATCACAGCCAGTAACATGCAGGGTTTGTGCGGGCGTTCGTGATTGCCTCGTTTGTCCACGCGCAGTTTTTGGAACTTGTTGATGTAATGGTCGAGTACCATCAGCTCATCGTCCCGAATTACTCCGTATGCGTCAACCGTTCATATTTCTTGATCCAGGCGTATGTTGAGGTAAGTAACTCCTGCTCCTTGTCTAACTCAATCTCCCAGGCATAAAGCAATACACATATTGCTTTTATCCACCAATCCTCTCCGCACGATAAAAAGAAATCTATTTGTTGCTTTTTTAAGAAAAAGAAACTAATATGTTTCCTATTATCAAGCCATTACTAAAACAACTAAAAAAGCGAAGATTAGCTCTCAATCTAAAGCAAAAAGACATGATGCTCCGTATCGGCGTATCGCGCCAGCAGTATCAGCAACTAGAGTCTAAGGGCAACCCCAGACTAAACACGCTTGAACTCATTGCCAAAGGGCTGAAAAGCGAGTTAATGCTAGTCCCTACAGAAAAACTAAACCGGGTAAAAGAAATTTTGGAGAGTGATGCACTACTGCCTCCAAAACTAAAAAATCAACCCGCCAGGCAAAGCGAGGAAAGCGATCTTTTAAATGATCCATGGAAGAATTTGCTCGGGGATGAAGAGTGAGTCCCCCCAATCAACCAGGCAATCAAATCGCTGAGGTTAGCGTTCTTAAACTTACCCTGCATGGCCAGCTTATAGGATACTTGGCAGGCTTTGAAAATGGGCGCAATGTTTTGAGCTTTACCGATGAATTCAAAGCTGATTCTTTGCGCCCAACATTCAGCCTTATTACGCACCCAGGCTTTCCTAATTCAGAAAAGCTCATGTCACAGCCATGGGCAAAAAATCAGAGACTACACCCGGTTTTATCTAACCTTCTCCCAGAGGGCGCATTACGAGAATTAATTTCTCAGGGCTTAAAAACCCATATCGACAATGAGTTTCTGATTTTTTCATATCTCGGGCAGGATCTACCCGGCGCTTTGGTTGCCACACCAATGGAACCCGAAGAGGTTCCTGAAAGTGTTCTGACCACCCATGGCAAGGCTAAGGCCGTTAAACACAAAGTTAGCGACCGAGAGAGTAAATTTTCATTGGCGGGCGTTCAAATGAAATTTTCCATGAAAGAAAAGGACGGGCGCTATAACCTGACTAAGAATGGTGAACTTGGTGACTGGATTATCAAGACACCATCAACCCGGCATAAACACCTGCCATTAAATGAATATACGGCAATGTCCCTTTCTGCTTTGGCAGGTGTCGATATCCCCGATATTCGGCTTATTGAGCTGAACAAGCTGGATAACCTGCCACAAATCAACTTACCCGATGAAAAGCTGGCTTTTGCTATCAAGCGATTTGATCGGGAGGGTAATACAAGAATTCATATGGAAGACTTTGCCCAGGTTCTGGTGAAGTACCCACGTGAAAAATATAACTCTGCCAATTATGAGCAAATTGGCAAAGTGATTTACGATTATTCTGGCGATGGTCTAGCTGATGCACAGCAATTCGCCAGAAGACTGCTGGTGAATATATTACTGGCAAACGGTGATGCCCATTTAAAAAACTGGAGTCTTCTCTACCAGGATCAGATTACGCCAAGACTGTCCCCTGCATACGATATCGTCACCACTAGCGTTTACATAGAAGACGAAACGCAATACGCCCTGAACCTGAGTAAAACGAAAGAATGGCTCACAGTGGCGGAAGATCATTTTAAGGCCTGGGCTGATAAGTCCGGCATTCCATGGCGAGCAATCAAACCACATATTGGCGACACAATGGAAAAAGCGCGTAGTTTATGGCCCGGGGCTTTAAAAAATTTACCGATGGATGAAGCGCATAAAGAAAAGCTCAAAGTTCACTGGGGTAAGCTACAAAGCGACTTTAAAATAAAAGCGAGCAATAAGCGATCTTAAGATTAAGTAGACTTTGGGCGCGGCTTTAATAACCTGACAAGCCCCATAAGCATAAGTGATTTCATACTCGGTACTCTTCGTGTACTCTCTGGAGAAAACCATTAATTCATCAGTAATTAAATGGTTTAACTATAAACCACAGGATAATTATCGATGAAAATAACCGCAACCAATGTCTATGTCGGCCCCAGTATTTACGCTAATTTTCCGGTCATCCGTATGGTGCTGGATATCGGTGTGCTGGTGGACTGGCCTTCGGTTAAATGCGGCAAAGGCTTTACTCGCGGATTGCAAAAGGCGCTTCCAAGTCTGACCGAGCATGGCTGTTCTTACCGAGTAGCGGGTGGTTTCATTCGTCGTCTAACCGAAGACGAGGGCACCTGGATGGGACATATCATGGAGCATGTCGCACTCGAAATTCAAAACATTGCCGGGTCTGGTGTGTCATTCGGCCGTACCCGTACTACCGGCGAAAAAGGCATGTACAACATGGTATATGCCTATAAGCAGCGTGATGTTGGAGTCGAGGCTGGTCACCTGGCGCTTCGTCTGTTAATGCATTTGTTGCCGAAAAAGCTACAAGGCAAGATCGATTACGAGATTGACGACAGTTTTGATTTCGAAAGCGAGCTTGAGGACTTCGTGCACCGCGCGCAACGCCGTGAATTTGGACCAAGTACTCAGTCGTTAGTCGATGCCGCCGTCGAGCGTGACATTCCCTGGCTGCGTCTCAATGATTACAGCCTGGTGCAGTTTGGTCATGGCAAATACCAGAAAAGAATTCAGGCTACTGTGACCAGCGATACCGGCACCATTGCGACTTCACTGGCGAGTGACAAAGAAGGTACGCATAGTCTGCTTAAGGACATGGGTTTACCAGTACCTCGTCAGATGATGTTCAGCACAGAAGATGGCGCAGTCGTTGCTGCGAGAAAAATTGGCTATCCGATAGTGATCAAACCGCTGGACGCTAACCATGGGCGTGGTATTAGTATTAATTTAACCGCCGACGAGCAGGTGCGTGAGGCCTTCCATTTCGCCAAAGAGCAAGGCCGGTCGCGTTCGATACTGGCGGAGAGTTTCGTCACCGGTTACGACCATCGCATGCTGGTGATTAACAACGAGTTAGTCGCGGTTGCCAAGCGAGTACCTGGGCATGTGATCGGTGATGGTAAATCGTCGATTGCCGCGTTAATCGATATCGTTAATTCCGACCCGCGCCGCGGCATCGGCCACGAAAAAGTTTTGACCAGACTAGAGATCGATAAGCCAGCAAACGACTTGATGAAAGAAGCGGGTTATAACGAAGACACGGTGCTGAAAAAAGGCGAACAGTTTTTCCTACGTTCTACCGCAAACCTGTCAACTGGCGGCACCGCGATAGATTTAACCGATGTGGTTCATCCTGATAATCGTGAAATGGCGATTCGGGCGGTGCGTGCGGTTGGCCTCGATATCGGTGGCGTCGATTTTCTTACTGACGATATCACCCATTCTTATAAAGATGTCGGCGGAGCCATCGTCGAGGTGAATGCCGGGCCAGGTTTTCGCATGCACGTGGCACCGAGTGAAGGCGAGCCACGGGATGTCGCGGGCAAGGTGCTGGATATGCTTTATCCGCCGGGTACACCCGCTCGAATTCCGGTGGCTGCAATCACTGGTACTAACGGTAAAACTACCACCACCCGTATGCTAACCCACATCCTGAAAACCAGTGGCAATGTCGTTGGTATGACTTCGACCGGTGGCATTCAAGTCGATGGTCGTGTCACGGTTAAGGGTGATATGACCGGCCCGCAATCGGCGCAGATTGTTTTGCGCGATCCAACCATCGATTTTGCTGTGCTGGAAACCGCACGTGGTGGTATTTTACGCGCGGGCCTCGGTTATACCGAATGCGACGTCGCCGCCTGTATCAATATTTCGGCCGATCATATGGGCCTGGGTGGCATCGAGACTTTGGAGCAACTCGCGCGGGTGAAAGAAACCGTGGTGCGTATCGCCAACGATACTGCAGTGCTGAATGCCGACGACAAACTCTGCCTGAAGATGGCCGACAATTGTCGCGCCAAACATCTGTGTTATATCACTATGGATTCGACCCATGGTCTGGTACGCGAGCACATTCGCGCCAATGGTCGCGCCCTGGTACTAGAAAAGGGTATCAACGGCGACATGATTACGATTTACGATAACGGTGCACATATACCACTACTCTGGTCGCATTTAATCCCAGCAACCATCGAAGGCAAGGCTATGCATAACGTGCAAAACGCGATGTTTGCCGCTGCCATGGCCTATAGTTTTGGCAAGGATCTGGATGAAATTCGCAATGGCTTGCGCACTTTCGATACTTCGTTCTTTCAGAGTCCTGGGCGTACCAATATCTATAACGAGCATCCGTTTAAGGTCATACTCGATTACGCGCATAATCCGGCGGGATTCCGGGCGATGGCCGAGCTTGCTGAGCGGCTCGAACCTTCAGGTCGGAGTATCCTGGTGATCTCGGCTCCGGGAGACAGACGTGACGAAGACATACGAGAATCGGTCGAAGCCTGCCTGCCGCAGTTTACTCATTTTGTTTGCAAGGCCGATAAAAATCGTCGTGGCCGCAGGCACGATGAGATTCCTCAGTTACTGCGTCAATATCTGACCGAAAAAGGTGTTGACGAGGCTAATATAACTGTAATTGCGGATGAAGAACCTGCGGTTGATCATGCGTTGGCGATGGGTGAAGAAGGCGATTTGATTGTCATTACGGCTGATGACTTGCAGCGCACCTGGAAGCAGATTATCAATCTCAATAGCGACAAAGAGGAAGGCAAGAAAACTATTCCTGGCACCAAGGTTTTCGTGCCAGAAAGAGCCAGGCGATATGTGCTCGATCAGGATGAAGAACTGATTATCGACGAACGCGGTGTGCGACTGGCGAGTACAGAACCGGAAGATGCAGATTAAAATCACCGATGGAAATTCCTCATCCTGAATCGACTCGATTGGTACTCGATGACTGCCGACGCCTGACTGGGCCTTCGCTGATCTGGGATAAAAGCGGAGCGATACTCGATGTGCTCATCGAAGACATGGATATGGATACCGTGCTCGAATGCTGGTATCGGCAGATTAATCTATTGCTGGAAAAGGTCGACTGGCCAAATCCTGAGCTAAACCATCGGCGCTTCGAAAATGGCTTCAACCTGGTGATTGCTGCCGAAATCGATCAGCTCTATGTCGCGACACGGGTGCTGGAAACAGCCTGGTATTTCTGCGTTTGTGAATTGCTCAAAGTTGCCCCCCAAAATGAAGCTGAACTACTGGAGGCTATCCGCCGTGAAATGCTAGACGAGCTCAATCCCGCGCTTAGGTCTTTGCAACAATCGGCAATTTTACAGGGCGTCGATTATCTCGCCGATGACGAAATTGTCTCGGTCGGACATGGCATAGGTAGTCTTAGCTGGCCGGTCAAATCAATTCCCGATGTCGATCAAATCGACTGGACGTCAATTTACGATTTACCACTCGCCCTGATCACCGGCACCAATGGCAAATCCACCAGTGTGCGTCTTTTAGATGGCATCGCCAAAGCCGCTGGCAAGGTTTCCGGCGTGACATCGACCGATTTCGTTCGCGTTGGCGATGATGTCATCGACGCCGGCGATTATTCCGGGCCGGGTGGCGCGCGTTTATTATTACGTGATAAGCGATTACAGGCCGCGTTCCTGGAAGTCGCGCGCGGTGGAATTTTGCGCCGAGGCCTACCATTACGTCGGGCCAGCGCCGCTTTGGTCACTAATGTCGATAGAGATCATCTCGGTCAATACGGCGTGAATACCCTCGAAGCGTTAATAGAAACCAAATTTGTGGTGAGGAAAGCGCTATCAGACGATGGTGTGCTGGTCACCAATGCGGATGATGCCGGGATTGTGGCTTTTATGGCATCGTTGGATCAGAAGCATCTGTGTTGGTTTAGTCTCGATAAAGTAAATCCTATAATTCAAAAACAAATCGCTCAACAGGGACTCTGTTGTTTTGTCGAAGGGGTTAATATTATCTACTTTGATGGGCTTACCTCACAGATAGTCTGCGCAATCGAAGCTATTCCGATGACTATGGGTGGTGCTGCCCGACATAACGTCAGTAATGCACTCGGTGCCGTGGGTGTCGCCGTAGCGATGGGTTATTCGATCGAACAAATCAGGCATGGCCTGACTCGGTTTAATAGCGACGAGCGCGATAACCCGGGTCGGCTGAACAGTTTCGAGTTAAACAATGGCGCGCGCGTGATTATCGATTTTGCCCACAATGCGCATAGCGTTGCGGCCGTAGCCGATACAGTCTGTCGCATCCCAGCCAGACAGAAGTGGGCTTTATTCGGCTCGGCCGGTGATCGCTCTGATGAGGAAATTGCGGCCATTGCGACTGGCGTTTGCTCGCTTCATCCGGATACGGTAGTCATTGCCGAAGTCGCTGCTTATTTGCGAGGCCGGGAACCGGGAGAGGTCAGTGAAATTATGAAACAGGCCTGTGTTAATGCGGGGCTTTCAGAAAACCAGATCAAGTCCGCCGCCTCACCCCTCGCAGGGGTGATACTTGCACTGTCACAAATGCAGGCCGGTGACCTGGGGTTGTTTCTGGTTTTATCCGAGCGGGATGAAGTGATTGATTATGTTAATGCTAATCTGTGACTGGTTCCGGCTCTGAAATTAATATCTGATGGCTAATCGCTACTCGATTTAGCCCCTTCAGTCTGGGTTGATTCCTCGAAGGCATTGGTAAGAGAATCTATCCGGCTGTCAATCCAGCCAATCATTGCATCCGTCCAACCAGTATCATCCAGAGATGCTCCTTCAGTTACTGCATCACGGTAATCATCCATTTTTTCGTCGTTACTGTTGAGTAAGCCCTGGAGACTACGGGACAGTGAATTGAGGGCTCCAAGATCGGAATGTAAACTGCCATCTTTTTGGGCTTTGGCGTCAGCGGATGCTGTCTGACCAGGGTTACTGTCTCGACCGGCCTGGCCTTTTCCATTGTCGCCGCCTTTGCCATTACCTGCACCGTTTCCGCCACCATTTCCACCACCATTTCCGCCTCCGTTACCACCAGCGGCCGCTTCGACATGGGAGCCGAATTGTAGAAGATCGTTAGTGTCGGGGTTTGCTGAAAACCCTATCCAGAGGATACCTGTCATCAAAAAAAGCTTTGCAGGTTTTAGTATTTTGAAGTGACTCATAATTGAATAGCTCGGCTATATAGGCAAGTGGTCATGGTAAGCCTCGAATTTCTCATATTCAAGCCGCTGAGGGAGAATTGTGAAACTAGTCACATCGGCAGCCCTGTCATCGTAGAACCGGGTAACCCAGTTCAATAGCGCGATGCTCAAAATCGGTGACCTTCTGGTAAGCCTCGATATCCACCGCTGAGATGCCTTTTAGAAATAATACGTGGCGTACCGGGGCCAGTGAGATATCGTCGAAGGCGCGAAATATAGCCGTCCTGATACGGCGGACAAGGTCGAGTCCGAGGCAGCTGTGAGTAACAAACGGAGGCGCAGGCGCGTGGTAGGTACGGCCTAGAACGCGTGTCGCATCGAGTGCTTCGGGGCGATAGGCCGCCAAAAAAGCGTAGGTAACGCAATCGATAGCGGCAACATCGGCTTCCTTGTGGCGAATCATTCTTAAGCTTTCGATGTGGCTACCACTCAGCTTGACCTGTTTAAAGAAGCGTCCATTCTCATTTCTCGGGGCAACTAAATGGCGTAGCGAACTCATGCCAGAGTGGGATTCTGTGCCATTCACGGTGACAATAGTATTACGCATATCCAGAACATTATCGAACTGGCAATTCTCGTTTACCACGATCAGACTAGAGTATTCGCTGCCTTCGCAATCATTTATTTCGTAACGCGGAACAGCAAATGGAACCAGGGTGTTCCGGTATCGACCCACGACGTCGTAGCCACAACACTGGCTAAACAGTAAATCTGGATCGGACCATAAATCAGCCACAGATCGATCAAATTGCAGTTTAGTAGGTACTTCTTTGACGCCTTCCAGGCTGAGATATTTTGCTATGCCTCGCCATAAGGATGAATATGCCTTGCTAATTTCAGGAATTGCATACATGGGTAGGCTTGCATTTCGCATCATGAACCTAATTTATAAATGACTGGCTGGATACTGCGCTTAAAACTCCTCAGGCGCAATGGCTGTTTATGGCAAGAATATAGCTTTATTCGTGCACGTTCTCTGATAGGCTGCGTGCTGGTATTAATTTGCTAGTTTCGTCCTATGCCCGTCCTCTCTCAACATCTTAAAGGTGTCATCATCACTGCGCTTGGCGTGCTGATTATTTCACCCGATGGACTGTTGACGCGGGTCATTCAAACCGATCACTGGACGCTAATTTTCTGGCGGGCGATATTGCTGTCGTTTGGTATGTGGATTTTGACCAGCCTGGTGCACCCGAACAAAACCTGGACCTACTATAAAAACATCGGCAGACATGGGTTGTTGATGGTGGTGCTTTATGCTTTCGGAACGATTTCGTTTATAACGGCCATCACGCATACCAGCGTCGCTAATACTCTCATTATTCTGAGTACGACGCCGCTCTTTGCTGCGCTAATAGGTTTTATCGTGCTGCGTGAATCGATTGAGTTACGCACCTGGGTTGTGATAGCACTGGTAGCAGTCGGTGTTTATATTATCAGCTCCGATGGGGGTAGTCAGGGAGCCACTTTATACGGGGATATTGCCGCGATGCTGGGTGCATTTTTTCTGGCAGCCGGGTTTACAGTGGTTAGGCGAAAACCAGAAATTTCGGTATTCCCTGTGTTTTCCATCGCCGGACTAGTGACCGCTATAGTCGTTTTGCCGTTGGCGCAACCCTTTGCGATTACTCAAAAGGATATGGGTTATTTAATCATCATGGGGGTTTATATGTTGCCACTGGCCACAGCGTTGATGTATATCGGGCCGAAGTATATTCCCGCCTCAGAAGTTGGCTTGATGCTGTTGCTGGAATCTGTTCTGGGGCCTACCTGGGTTTGGCTAGCGCTCGACGAGGAGCTGGGTCAGAACACGCTCATCGGTGGCGCTATCATTCTCAGTACGCTGGCAATTAACACCCTCTGGGTGATGAAATCAGCCTCGATAGACAGGCGTATGCGCGCTTTGCCGGAATAAGTTGATGGGAAAAAAACGAATACTCATAGTGCTTATAGTTTTGTTTGCGATGTCGCCCGTTAAGGGGTTTGCGCAGAGCATTGAGTCACCCATTCCTCAACGCATCGTATCGATTGGTTTGTGTACAGACCAGCTACTGTTAATAGTCGCGGATCGATCGCAGATAGCTTCTTTAACTCAGTCGTCGACCGATCAGCAAATGTCGTATATGGTCGATGCAGTTGGTGATATTCCGCTCAATAATGCGTCGGTAGAAGAAATTATCCCTTTTAAACCCGATCTAATTGTGGGCAGCCATTTTGCGGCCAGGGATACGACACGATTTCTGCGTCAGCTTGGCTATGAGGTTAAGCTCGTGACTTTGCCAAAAACCGTGGAAGAAATTTATGGGCTACTAACCCAATTTGGCGAGTGGACGGGTAATCAGGCAAAAGCATTAAAATTAATTACAAAAATGAAGCAGGAAATTACCGATATCCAGGCGCGCTATGCGGATCGACCTGAGAAGAGCACCATCATATATTCGCCGAACGGTTATACGATAGGCGCCGATACGTTGGAAAATGATGTGTTGAAACACGCCGGTTTCCGAAACCTGTCCGCGGAGATGGGAATTGTCGGTTTTAAGAAGATTTCGCTGGAGCAGGTAATCGCGGCGAAGCCGGATTTTTTGCAGATCGACAATCATGTTTATAATCGTAACTCACTCGCTAGTCGCTACCTCGGTCATCCAGTGCTCAAGAAGGTTGTGAAAGAACAGGATCATTTGTTTATCCCGTCGCGTGTCCGCGCCTGTGCTGGGCCGATGGTGACCGAGGCGATAGCCTATATGGCGAGGAAGCGATGAATTTCGCCGCTATTCCTGACAGAATTTTGCTGACCGGTTTGGGCATGTGTCTTCTCGTTGTTTTTTATATTGCGCTACTGGTTGGCCCGGTGGATATTGGTATCGGTAAGGCGATGATGGATTTAATGGCAGAGAAGCCCTCCATGGATTCGCTCATCCTGTTTGATATTCGATTGCCGCGAGCATTGCTGGCGATGATCATCGGCGCCACGCTGGGTTTGGCGGGAGCAGCCCTGCAAGGCCTGTTACGTAATCCGCTGGCGGAGCCCGGCATCATTGGGGTATCGAATAGTGCCGCGTTTGGTGCGGTCCTGGTGTTTTATTTTGGCTACGCTAATATTGCCTGGTTTGCGTTACCGCTAGGTGGATTGTTAGGTGCGCTCGCATCGGTGGTGATCATATTTGCTCTGGTCGGAAATAGTAAATCGGTTGTCACGTTAATCCTCGCCGGTGTTGCCATCAACGCCATCGGTGGTGCGTTGATTGCGCTGGCGCTCAACTTTGCGCCGAATCCATACGCGATGCAGGAAATCGTATTCTGGCTACTGGGCTCGGTCGCTAACCGCAGTATGAATGAATTATTGATTGCGCTGCCGTTTGTATTAGTCGGCTGGGGACTGATTTTATATTGCGGACGATTTTTGAATGCGCTCACACTTGGCGAAGAAACCGCAATATCGATGGGTTTCGAGGTAAAACGGCTGCGCTGGATCCTGGTAATAGGCGTGGCTTCCTGTGTCGGCGCAGCAGTTTCGGTGGCTGGAAATATTGGTTTTATTGGCCTGGTTGTACCCCATTTAATCAGGCCTTTTGTCGGAGCCGAGCCGAGACGGCTGCTATTGGCCAGTACCCTGGGCGGGGGGATTTTACTACTGGTCGCCGATATAGCAGTGCAGCTACTGTCCAGCGGCGGCGAGTTAAAACTCGGTGTTATTACCGCGTTGGTTGGTGGCCCCTTTTTTCTGTTCCTGATCCTGAAAACCAGAAACTTGATGTTATGAGCCTGTTAAAAGGATTAAACCTGGGATATCAAATCGATGATATATCGATTTTAAAAGGTATCGACATAGAGGTCAAAGCCGGAGAAATGGTGGGTTTGATTGGTCCTAATGGTGCCGGTAAAAGCACTTTGTTGCGATTGTTAACCTGTGTCGAAAAACCCAGTCTCGGGGACATTTTATATGACGATATCAATGTCAATCAGGTATCGCCTGAGGAACGCGCTAAACGTATCGGCTATCTGGTGCAGGGTGCCAAAGCTTACTGGCCTTTTAGTGTCGAGAAGACCATCGGGCTAGGGCGGATTCCGCATCAAAAATGGTGGCAACATGGTTCCAGTGAAGACGAAGAAAAAATACAGCGCGCGATGGAAATTACCGAGACACTGGCTTATCGTAACCGCATCGTATCGACACTGTCGGGTGGTGAGCAAACCCTTGTCATGCTGGCGCGTATCTTCGCTACCGATCCGCAAATAATTTTCGCCGATGAACCCGTAGCTGCACTAGATCCCTATCACCAGTTGCACGTCATGGAAATACTGCGTAACCATAGCCGTGATGACCAAGCTTCCGTCGTCGTTCTGCATGATCTTAGTCTTGCGGCACGATTCTGCGATAAGTTGTATATTATTAATCATGGTGAGTTGTTTGGTAGCGGGACACCAGATGAAATCATGACGGCGGATAATATTGCTGAAGTGTATGGGGTGAAAAGCAAAATAGTCTGTGATGTCGAAGGCGTTAGTGTGACGCCAATTTCACGACTGGGCGAGCATCATCCCTAGAGGTCGATTTCCGATTATTTAAAGTCCAGCATAAAACATCCCAATGATGGCCGGACAGCACTGGTTTTATTGGCCTTGATGGATATACTCAAAAATCACATTTTCCGGGAGTCAGGACCAGCAAGATGAGTAATCGCATTGAAGTTAGCGGCTTGAGCGTCGACAAGAATCTCTATGAATTAATTGAAAAGGAGATAGCGCCTGGTACGGGAATCGAACCCCTGCAATTTTGGCAGTCTCTAGCCGATATTAATGCTGGCATGGGTGCTGGTAATCGCGATCTCCTGAACCAGCGCGATCAAATTCAGGAAAAGCTCGATGACTGGCATAAGACGCATTTCGGTCAGATTGATCTGGAAAAATACAAATCCTTTCTCCGAGGAATTGATTACCTGGTAGATGAGGGCGAAGCGTTCAGTGTCAGTACCGAAAACGTCGATGACGAAGTTGCGGTCATCGCAGGTCCACAACTAGTGGTGCCGGTCGATAACGCACGGTACGCACTGAATGCAGCTAACGCTCGTTGGAACAGCCTTTACGATGCTTTGTATGGCACCGATATTATTCTCGAGGTTCAGGGATGTAAGAAGACTGCCAAATATAATCCGGTACGTGGTCAGCAGGTTATCCGTTACGTGCGCGACTTTCTCGATCAGGCTGTCCCACTCGCCATCGGCAGTCACCACTATGTTACCTGCTATAAGGTGCGCTCGGGCAAGTTAGTCTTAGTTATGGGCGATGGCAGTGAAACCGAACTCGGCTGGCGCGAATGCTTTGCCGGGTATCGTGGTGAACCCGATGCACCTTCGGCTATCCTGTTACGACATAATAATCTGCACCTCGAAATTTTAATCGGCGAGGGTTTCTACATCGGTCAGGGTGATCTGGCGAATGTTTACGATGTCCGTATCGAAGCGGCGATTACCACAATTATGGATTGCGAAGATTCGGTTGCCGCGGTCGATGCCGAAGACAAGGTTCGTGTTTATCGCAACTGGTGTGGCCTGATGAAAGGCGATTTGACCACGACGATAATGCGCGGTAACGAGGCCATCGAGCGCAGTCTTAACCCCGATCCAGAATTTATCGCGCCGAATGGTGAGACTTTTACTTTACCTGGCCGTAGTCTGATGTTCGTTCGTAACGTCGGTACGCATATGTATACCGATGCGGTTACCTGTAACGGTGAAGAAATTCCTGAGACTTTTCTCGATGCGATGGTCACAGTACTCGCCGCCAGGCACGATTTGCTGGGTAATGGTGCCTTCAAAAATAGCCGCAAGGGCGGTGTTTATATTGTTAAACCAAAAATGCATGGTCCACAGGAAGTAGCCGCCGCGGTGACCCTGTTCTGTATGGTAGAAGACGCTCTTGGGCTCGCGAAAAATACTCTGAAAATCGGCATCATGGATGAAGAACGTCGCACCACGGTTAACCTGAAGGAATGTATTCGAGCGGCGAGTGAACGAGTCGTGTTTATTAATACCGGGTTCCTCGATCGTACCGGCGATGAAATACACACCAGTATGGAAGCCGATGCCATGATTCCCAAGAACGAAATTAAAAATTCAACATGGTTACTGGCCTACGAAGACTGGAACGTTGATATTGGTCTGGAAACCGGCATGGTCGGGCATGGCCAGATCGGTAAAGGCATGTGGGCAGCACCCGACAACATGCGCGAAATGATGAAGCAGAAAATCGCACATCCGCGTGCCGGTGCAAACACCGCCTGGATACCCTCACCAATCGCGGGTTGTTTGCATGCCATGCATTATCACCAGGTCGATGTGCTGGCTCGCCAGCAGCAACTGGCGAATTGTTCCCGCGCTCACCTCGACGACATTTTAACCATCCCGGTACTCGATGGACGCAAGATTAACGAAAGCGATCTGATCAGGGAACTGGAAAATAATGCGCAGGGCATACTCGGTTACGTGGTGCGCTGGATCGATCAGGGAGTGGGGTGTTCTAAAGTACCCGATATTACCGATCTGGAACTGATGGAAGATCGTGCGACCCTGAGAATTTCGAGCCAGCATATCGCTAACTGGTTGCACCATGGTATTACTAACGAAGCGCAAATTCGGCAGGTTTTTGAAAAAATGGCCGAGATTGTGGATCGACAGAATAGCCACGATCCTGAATATAAAAACATGGCACCTGATTTCGGGCAGAGCATTGCATTTCAGGCGGCGCTCGACCTGGTGTTCGAGGGACGTAAAGTCAGCAACGGTTATACCGAGCCCGTATTACATGCTCGACGTCGTGAAGCAAAAGCGCTGCGAAAGTCTTAAAACTGTAGTGCCCCTCGCGCACGTAATTCCTGTGGGCGCAGGCTGTGCAGAATAAACTCATTTACCGGGGTCTCGAGGCCAACCTGGTTTGCGAGCCGCACAACGGCATCGTTTTGTATATCGAGTTCGGAGGGCAGGCCCTCTGCGATATCGCGCTGCATAGAGGTGGTCGAATTCTTCGGAAAGCTTTCCAGCGTGGTCATTGTATTCGCGACGCTATTACTCGGCAAATTAATTTGGTGGGCGAGCCCTAGTCGATAAATTTCTTCCAGAGCGTCGATCATCATCTGTCGGGTTTCGTCAAGCTGGAGCAAGATACCAATCGGCGCTCGTGTCACTGCGCCGACCCCACTCCAGGCTGAAATCAGCATAAATTTTTGCCACATGGCGACGTTGATATCGGCCGGGATGCTGGATTTAACGCCGTGGCAGCGGTTGAATATTTCAGACAGTCTATTCACCCGCGCGTCGGCTCGCTTGTTGATGTGCCCAAATCGAATCAGTGGATTAGCACCGATGTGTTTGATGTGGCCTGGGTTGGCGCGAAATGCGATAATTGCACATAGGCCACCTAGTACCTTGTCATCACCCAATAACTCGGCAAGTTGAGCAGGGGCTTCGACACCATTTTGTAGCGGTATGACCAGGGTTTTTTCCCCAATCATGGGCTTCATCGCTTTGGCTGCCTTCGCGACCTGCCAGGCTTTTACCGAACAGATAATAACGTCTACCACGCCAATATCTTCGGGGTTGTCGGTCACCTGTACCTTATCCAGTGTAAAGCTCCCTGCGATGCTATCCACTTTTAAACCACTGCGACGCATCGTTTCGAGATGTTTGCCGCGAGCAATAAAAGTAACATCCTGTCCAATCTGTGCGAGTCGGCCCCCAAAGTAACCACCGACACCACCACTTCCGAAAATCGCTATTCGCATTCCTACCTCACCCGGTTATTCATCAGCAAACAATAATAAATTATAGCGTTCAGCGATACCTCTGCGGCAAGGGAATAAATAATTATTATTGTGGAATCAATTATTTTATCTGTGGCAATCGCCTAATTTAGTAGATAGTAACGGCCTGGTATACCAAATAACGAAAGATTGTCCGCATTCATACTTTGTCGAACATGGAGCCATTCTTGTCGAAACTGACATAGTTTGGTTTTGACTGGTACTTATACTCGAATAATATATTCATAGAACTCTGGAGATTTAACTCAATATGTATCCTCAATTAGAAATACCAAATACCCTCGCTGCCGGTCCAGGACCGGGGAATACCGACCCTAGAGTGCTGGAAAGTTTTGCCAGAGCTGGTGTAGCCGATCATATGCAGGCCGATGTTACCCGTGGCATGATGGAATCCAAATTCATGTTACGCGAAGTTTTCGGCACTAAAAACGTTCATACTTTTGCGGTTGGCGGCACTGGCTTTAGTGGGCTCGACTGCGCTTTCGCACCAATTTTACCCGGCGATTCGGTCGTTGTCTTCGTCAATGGAACCTTTAGTGGGATCGATGATCTCGCGATCCGCATGAAAGCCTCAACGCCAGCCGACCTGGCTGCTGATCCAATGAATCCCAGGCCGACCAATGTGATTACGATCAATGTAGCGCATGGTCAGTCAGTGACTGGTGAAATTGTCGAAGCAGCTTTGGCCGAACACAAGCCAATGTGGGCCTTCATGGCACACTGGGAAACCGGTAGCGGCCGTATCAATGATTTGCAGGGATTCAACAATGCCTGTGCCAATCACGATGCCATGGGTATAGTCGATGCAGTTTCGAGTCTTGGTATTGCGGATTTTAATATCGATGATTATCCGGCAGTTACGACCTGGGCGTCCTGTCCGCAGAAAGGTATTCTAGCTTTGCCTTTGACCTATGCGCCGGTAAGTTTTAACGACCGTGTGATCGATGTGTTGAAAAAGCGCGGTTGTTACACCTACGTGCATAATCCCATCCTGGAAGCGCGTCACTGGGGCATCATCGACGGTAAAGATTCCGATACTGTCGCTTACCATCGTACCCATTCGGGTTACGCCGTCGCATCATTTCACGAAGCGCTGCGTCTATTGCTGCAACATGGACGAGCACAAAAAGCTGTTGACTACGCTTTCTTTGAAAAAGGTTTGCGTCAGGCTATCGAGGCCATGGGCTGTGAAGTGACGTCAAACATGACTAGTTTGGTGGTTTGCAATCTACCAGGCGATCTGGCGGGTAGAGAAAAAGAACTGGTCGGTGGCTGTCGGGCCGAAGGTTTTGGTATCTGGCCTACCTTGTCAGAGCCCGTTCAGGTGCGAGTCGGTATATTAAACCAGCTGACGCACGACGCGATCACCGATATCGTCGGTCGTTACGCAGATGCAATGTTGAAAATGGATGCTGACTTCGACAAGGATAGTGTTATGGCCGGTTTGGCTGAGTATCTAGCTAATCGATAACTGTAATAATGTGCCACTGGTTGGTGTCAACCGGTGGCATTACTATTTTCGAAGCCCCTCTCTTACCTATAATTGTCTATTTTCAAGGTAAATTCTGACTGCCCTGAAAAAAATCATTTCATTTAAAACTTGAAGAATCGATCTTTCCCAACTATATGATGTAGGGAGGATTTTCGAACTAAAGGTATTATTTAATTTGTCCAGGGACAAGAGCACGCGAGCTTAAAGATTAAATTGAATACCGTCTATCTGCCGCGCCTCGAATATGCGGCTTTTCTTGCTGAAATAGATGACTATGGATTGCTCCGGAGACGGAGATTAACGAGTGATTAAAAAAAGAAATAACATCAACCTGGCCGAAAAAACCCGGCGAATTATATTGTATGTCAGCGGAATTGCGTTGGTAATAACCTGTGCGGCCAATATCGGATTACAATATATTTCGGATCGAGCAAATTTGCTAGAGCGTAGTGCGCTATTAGCTAATGTGATATCGACAAACTCGCAGACTCCAATAGTTGCTGGCGATCGGGACGCTGCGCAACAATATTTTGAGTCTGCAAAAGCCGAAGGTTCTATCCATGCCGCAGTCATCTATACGGCTGACTGGCAGGAATTCGCGAGTTTACAGGCTAATTCAGCTATGGTTGATTACCTTGATGACCATAAGAATTCGTGGATTTTCGATCAGTCCGAGCTGATTAAAACTCGCTACTATTTTTTGGATATGTATTTGTCGTACATTCAACCAGTTTTGTTAGACGGTAAATTGCTCGGTTATGTGGTTATGGTGTCGTCACTGCAACCGATTTACGACCGTATGGTTGAGTTCCTCGGCTTATCGAGCGTTCTCATGTTGCTTATCATGCTGTTGGTGTATTTCCTCTCGACGTCTTTGCAACGCAGAATTTCGACCCCGATACATCATCTACTGGATGGAATTCAGCAAGTTTCGGAAAAGCAAGATTTTAGCCTTAAGTTACAACCGAGTGATATAGACGAGATTGGTGAGTTGATCGAAGGCTTTAATTCGATGCTCGAACAAATACGGCTTCGTGATGAGAAGCTCAGCGCCAATCGTGACAATCTTGAAGTCGAGATTGCACAGCGCACCACCAGTCTACTGGAAGCCAAGGAATCTGCCGAAAATGCCAATAGGGCAAAAAGTGAATTTTTAGCAACCATGAGCCATGAGATACGCACGCCGTTGAACGGTGTGCTGGGTATGACCGAGTTACTGATGGATACAGAGCTCGATATGCGCTCACATCGGCTTGCGGCGACAGCCCATCGTTCTGCGGACTCACTGTTGAATATCATCAATGACATCCTCGACTTTTCCAAAATTGAAGCTGAAAAGATGTTGCTCATGGAGGAAGATTTTGATTTACGCGAAATCCTTGAAGATACCGTAGAGCTGGTTTCCGAGCAGGCGCATCGCAAAGGGCTGGTATGTGTTGCCGATATACCGGTTGATTTACCTCGAATGGTTAAAGGTGATCCAACCCGGCTTCGTCAGATACTGGTTAATCTGTTGGGCAATGCCGCCAAGTTCACTGAGAAAGGTGAGGTACGAATCTCTGTGCGACTAACGGCGCGTCATGTCGATTGTTATGATCTCGAGATCGAAATATCCGATACTGGGCCTGGCATAGCACCGGAACAACAAAGTGTCATTTTTGATGCTTTTAGTCAGGGTGACAATTCTATTATGCGTCGCTTTGGTGGGACCGGTTTGGGCCTCGCAATCACTAAACGTCTGGTTGATATAATGGAGGGGAAAATCGAACTGCACAGTGTACTGGGTGAAGGTTCCCTGTTTCGACTGGCTATCTCTTTCCCTGTCTCTGATCAGGATATTTCATCTCCACAACCGACTCAGTTGCTAGAAAACGTGCGTGTTCTAGTTGTCGATGACCATGCTGTCAATCGAGAAATTTTACATAATCAGGTGATTTCCTGGGGAATGCGCAATGATAATGTAGGCTCCGGGAACAAGGCGCTGGAGTTTATCCGTAAAGCCCAGGATGACGGAGATCCCTATCAAATAGTATTACTCGACTGGCATATGCCTGATATGGACGGCCTCGAATTAGCAAAAAAACTCAAAGAGGATGCCGTAATCAATGTACCGCATCTGGTGATGTTGAGTTCTTTCGGGTTTGACACCCATTCAGCAATTGCCAAAAAAGTCTCTATTACTCGATATCTGCAAAAGCCGGTTAGACAGCAGCTATTACTTACCTGCCTGCGCGAAGTAATGGGAGAGAAGCAACCCGAGAAGTATGTTGCGCCAGTACGTGAGCACAAATTTAGTGGTGAAATTCTTTTGGTAGAAGATAATCAGGTCAATCAGGAAGTGGCTCTGGGTATGTTGATGGCGCTTGGCTGTGATGCTGATCTGGCTGAAAATGGTTCGGTTGCCGTTAATGCGGTACGGAATAAAAATTACGACCTGATTTTAATGGATTGCCATATGCCGGAAATGGACGGATTTGCAGCGAGCCTTGCGATCCGGGAATACGAGGATGAGCAAAATTTAGCTCGAACGCCGATTATCGCGCTAACTGCAGATGTGAAGAAAGGTATCGTAGAGGAGTGTGCGTCAGCCGGAATGGATGAATATTTAAGCAAGCCGTTCAACCAGAGTATGCTGGCCGAGGCTTTAGGCAAATGGCTCGCGAAAAAAGATTTAATCGATTCAGAAACTGATCAGGAAACTTCATCGAATCAGGTTGATTTAAGCGATATCGGGGCCGTACTCGATAACTCCGCACTCGAACAGATTCGGATGTTGTCGGAAGCGACCGGGCGCGACGTGCTGGGTAAATCCATCAATATCTATCTGGAACAATCCCCTGATTCGGTCAATGCGATTAGGCAGGCCTGGTCTGAGGGTAATTTGGAGGCGCTGTGGCAGGCTGCACATAGTTTGAAATCATCCAGTGCAAATTTGGGTGCGGTGGCGTTTTCGAAGCTCTGTGCTGAACTGGAAGATCATGGCAGACAGGGCAACAAAGAAGCGGTGCCTGAATTGATTGTAGCTATCGAAAGGCAGCTGCCGCGAGTCATCGGCGCATTGAAATCGGAGTTGGGCGAACCGCTCGAAAATCTTCCCGAAGTAGAGCGGGCGCCTCAAGCATCTTCGGAAACTACTATTTTAATTGTAGACGACGAGGCCGGTTTCCGTCTGACTACCAGTGAGACGATCAGAAGTCAGGGTTATAAAGTTGTTGAGGCCGCTAGTGGTGAAGAAGCGTTGGCGCTAATTGAACAAGTTCGGCCTGATTTAATACTGCTTGACGCGGTGATGCCGGGGTTAAATGGTTTTGAAATTTGCCTGCAGCTCCGCCAGAGGGCTAGTACACGCTCGACTCCGATACTGATGTTAACCGGTTTAGGTGATATAGAATCGGTCAACCAGGCTTTCGAAGCTGGTGCATCAGACTTTATTGTTAAGCCGGTTAATTTCGCGGTGTTAAATTCGCGTATTCAATTCCAGTTAAGAGTTGCCGACAATATGCGGCATCTTAATGAAAGTCAGGAATGGTTAGCCGGAGCCCAGCGGCTGGCGGGGCTTGGCTACTGGCGATGGGATTCCCAAAAGGATGAATTACTAGTGTCGAATCAGTTAGCAGACATGGTGGTCAGTGGTAATGCTCAGCACTGTAAAAATTTAAACGATTTTATCGAGCTAGTGCATCCGCAGGATCAGGAGTTTATCCGTAATAGAATAACCTCGGTGAGTCGCGGTGAACCCTCGATATCTGATGATTATCGTTTTGTTAGCCTGCAGAAT
>JAUVCH010000078.1 GCA_030595795.1 Gammaproteobacteria bacterium | reverse complement strand
AACAACCAATAATTTTTCATACTTATCTCCCAAATCAGGCCAGTATTTTTCTACACAGGAATTTAGCAGCAAAATGCTAGTGAGAATTAAAACTGTATTTAGACCCTACCGCAGCGGTTTCACCCTCGCGTATCGAACAGGGCATCGACGATGCACTCGAAGACGAAATATCGAGCTTCCGAATTCAGAATAAAAACCCCTTGTTCGGCAACCTGCTTTATTCCTGGGATAACCTCCAGCACAGTTGGAACGACTGGGTTATTAATTACGATAATAATAAACAACAGCGTTTTCTGAAAAAGCTCGACATCGGTATAGATAACGCGAGCGATATGGTGATTGCGCTGGTTATTTTACTGGTGTCGGTCAGCGGTAGTTTCTGGTTGTTAGGCTGGTATCGAGAACGTCCGCTCAAGCCAGCAGCTTACGAAATCTATTTTCGCCGCTTTCTCAGGAAAATGACTCGCATTGGCTTTGATAAACAAAAATCTGAAGACTATCGACATTTTCTGTACAGGATTGATCAATCTGGTATCGAGCAGAACGAGCTGATTGCAAAAATTATTAGTCTTTATATTTTGATTAAATATGGTCGAAGGGATAGTTCAGATAGGGAAACTAGCGAATTGAAAGACCTGGTGAAATCGTTACAGGTATAGCATAGTACGAATTATCCGCTGATAGTTGGGTTTATTTTGTCTCTATTAATTTAGTTAATTACGCGACTATCATCAATTGAAACCATGGGTATCTCTGCCAATGTTAATAAAACAACCAAATGTCCTGCTGATTTTTGTCGATAATCACCCCGCCAATATGCTGGGCTGCTCTGGGAACACGGAAATCCACACACCTAACCTGGATAGCCTGGCAGAACATGCGGTTCGATTCAGCGAGGCATATTGCCCCAATGCAATGTGTTCGCCGTGTCGCGCATCCGTATTGACCGGTCTCATGCCTTCACAACATGGTGTTCATACCTGGCTCAATGACTCTACCATTACGGAATGGCCCGAGAACTGGAGTGCCCTACATGAGTTGCCCACTTTACCGGAGCTCCTGGCCCAGGCCGGATACGACACCGCCTTGATGGGTAAGTATCACCTGGGTATCGCCGACAAGCCCCAGAATAGTTTTAAGGAATGGGTCACGCTGCAAGTTGGACACGTTCAGTCATTTTACGACAACGATATGATCGTCAATGGTAAGCACATCTCCTACCCAGGACATTCGGTTGATTTTTTCAGCGATCAGGCCGTTGATTATATTAGCCAACGAGATCAGGATACGGAAAATCCATTCTTTATGTTCCTGACTTATCCCGCGCCCTATGGTCATTGGCCGTCGATCAAAGGCGAGGCAATAAACGAGTTCGCCGAGTTGTATAAAGAGACACCCTTTCATTCTGTACCAAGGGAGGCAATCTCCAGGGAGTTGATTGACTGGTTGTTGGTGCGCCAGGAAAAGATGGCCGATTATCACGATCCTGCTGAAATTAACTGTTTGCCACAACTTCTCAATGACTTGCCAACATTGCGCAACTACTACTCGCAAATGAGCGTTGTTGACGCTGGCGTCGGCCGGGTGCTGGCTGCTCTGGATGATCAAGGTATTGCAGATGATACCCTGGTAATTTACACCTCGGATCATGGCATGTCTTTGGGCCAGCATGGCTTCTGGGGTCATGGCGAGGACACATGGCCGTCAAACACACACAGGGAGGCCAACAACATACCTCTGATTATCCGGCCGCCCGGTGAAAGGTTCGAAGCAAAGGTACAGCCATCACTGGTTGGTACCACCGATATTTTTGCGACAATTCTTGACTACGCAGGTCTGCCATCACCATCGCCCGAGACAATGCATAGCCGAAGCATGCGAATGCTTATCGAAGATGAAAAACCTCACTGGGGTGATGCTGTTTTCATGGAACAGGAAGAGACGCGCGCGATTCGCACAAAAGATTGGTTACTGATGCGGCGCTATGGCCCTACTTCGTACAATTTTAAGGATGAATTATACGATCTTCGCAATGATCCCGATGAAAGGCAGAATGTAATTAACAAGATAGAGCACGCGGCTAAACTTGAAGACCTTAGCGTACAGCTAGACGCTTTCTTTAGTGCGTACTCAAATCCTAAATGGAATCTCTGGGCAGGCGGCTGCGCAAAGGGTAATTCAACGAGACCTTTCCTGTGGCGAGAAATTTGGGGCGAGGACTGGAAACCCATCTACTCAATATGAGTTCCGCAATCGCTGCCGTTCGGTGCGTATCCCAACAATGCAATAAGCCGTCACACTAAAGAATACAATAGCACTACCGGCAAAGGTCAGCATGCTAGGCTGCTCGCCTACCCCAATCCACACCCAGATGGGACTGAGAATAGATTCGCTCAAGGCAAACAGTGCGACCTCGGATGCCAGAATATAGCGTGTCGCGATGGTAAAGCAGATGAATCCCACACCAAACTGTACACAGCCCATCAACAAAGCTATCGCCATATCGTGATTTGAAATACTAAAGCCTTCGACAAAAAATCCGGCCACTCCCGACATCACTAACCCACCGAGACAAGTAGCAGGTAACATATCGACATGGCGACGATTACGAATGACTAACAGATAAACAACAAAGGAAGCGACCACCAATAATGCGGCAATATTGCCAAACCAGCGGCCTTCGATTAAACCGTCGGCGAACATCAAACCGATGCCACTTAATGATATCAGCATGGCGATAATACCAAACCGCGAAGTGCGTTCGCCCAATACCAGCCAGCCGACAAAAGCGGTTGCCAGTGGTGCCGCACCGATGATGAAAACCGCGTTGGCAACGGTAGTGGTTAAAATCGCGAAAACATAGCAGATCGAACCCAGACCTAAAACAGTCCCTGCCCAAAAACCAGGCCAACCGATATCGCGAAAAGCCTGAACCGTACCTCCACGATATTTAATCAATAATAAAATCAAAAGGGTTGCAGAAAATGCAAAGCCCCGATAAAACAGAATTTGCCAGCCGCTGGCCGCTTCCAGGTTACGTAACAGAATACCTGATAGACTGAGAAAAATGCCGCCGATGATGACCAGAGTCACACCATAGCCGTAACGACGCTCCATACTTCTCCGGTTAGATTAACGATTTCAAAAGACGCGCCAGTTTTCCACGGCATGGAGAGAATAGCAATACAATGACTCTACTACGCGATTCATGCCCCGTGATTGCATTGGTGAAAAATATCGATATGATCTGCTGCAAATGAGTCACCATGAAATACATCGAGCACATCGGATAGGCTGGTTACGCGCCGCAGTATTAGGCGCCAATGACGGTATCGTATCGACGGCAAGCCTCATCATCGGTGTTGCCGCAGCCAGTACTTCGCAGGCAAATATTCTATTGGCGGGCGTAGCCGGGCTGGTCGCTGGTGCGATGTCGATGGCTGCCGGGGAGTACGTTTCCGTCAGCTCCCAATCCGATATCGAGAAAGCCGACCTTGAACTCGAAAGAATCTCGATAGAGAACGATTATGAGTTTGAAAAGGAAGAACTCGCCAAAATATACGAAGGCAGAGGCCTCGAAGCCGAGTTGTCAAAACAGGTTGCTGAACAACTCATGGAGCACGACGCACTTGGGGCTCATGCGAGGGACGAAATAGGCATATTGGTTAACGCTAGTGCTCGACCAGTCCAGGCAGCACTTTATTCGGCAGCCACATTCACCATTGGAGCCGCCCTGCCATTATTAGTAGCCTGGGCAATACCAGGTATTCAGTTAATCCCCGCAGTCGCTGCTTCGTCCCTGGTGTTCCTTGCGTTACTGGGGGCGATAGCTGCCAGTGCAGGCGGCGCATCCATAAGAATCGGCGCTTTCAGAGTAACCTTTTGGGGCGCAATGGCAATGGCACTAACCGCAGGGGTCGGTCGATTATTCGGGCTGGATTCTTAGTAAATACTGTTTACAGCCAGTAACGTGGGTAATGTCTTTTTGGGTTGGATGACAAATTATTGACTAGTAATGCAACAATCAACATCGCGAACGCCCCTATTGCTATGGGCGATATTAGGTATAAAAAACCCAGCCCGTGGATATCATCACTACCAATAACAGCAATCAGAGCAGTAGCACCTCCTGGAGGATGTAAAGTACCCGTATAGTGCATGGCAACAATGGAAAGAGAGACCGCCAATGCACTCAAAAGTTGAATATCGAGAGGAATATATTGGTAAACGCTTATACCGATAAACGCCGATATGATATGTCCACCCATCAAGTTTCGAGGTTGGGAAAACTCTGCCTGAGGAGCACCATAGATCAATACCGCTGATGCGCCGAATGAACCCACCAGAAACGCACTATTCAGGGTGCCAATGTTCAGTAAATCATTGAGCACAGATACCACATAAATACCCAGGAAAGCGCCCAACCATGACCAGCCGATTTTATGGTGAGGCTTCCTCGGCGGGCTTTCATCACCACCAACCATTTTCTTAAAAAAACTTTTAATCATCTAAACCATGGGCTAAACAAAAAACACGAGAACCAGCGCTATCAACGCCGGTAAAGCCTGGATCACTAATATCTTCCGGCCGACCGTAACTCCGCCATACAACCCAGCAACCAGCACACAGCTCAAAAAGAAAATCTTAACATCAGTGCCATTAGTGCCTAAAACGATACCCCAAATAAGGCCAGCCGCCAGAAATCCGTTGTATAGCCCCTGGTTTGCTGCCAGTACTTTGGTATCAGCGGCCTTTTCTTTAGTCAGTCGAAACGCTCTTAGCCCGGCAGGCTTCTCCCAGAGAAACATCTCAAGCACCAGGAAATAAAGGTGTAGTAAGGCGACCAGGCCTATTACTATGTTTGAAAGTATTAGCATAAGTAGTTTAAGGCTCCAAACTTACTCAGGAATCTTAATAATCGCTCTACCGCGGATTTTTCCAGCGAGTATATCCGCACCCGCCTGTTGTAAATCGGCAAAATCCAGGTCGAATGATAGATCTTCGAGCAATTGCATATCCAGATCTTTTACCAGTCGTGCCCAGGCCGCTTCGCGTTTAGGAATCGGCGCCATGACCGAATCGATACCGTAGAGTGTAATGCCGCGCAATATGAATGGTGCAACTGTGGTCGGCAGGGACATTGAGTCGGCCAATCCACAGGCAGCAATCGCTGAACCGTATTTCATTTGACTAATGACATTCGCCAAAGTATTACCGCCCGCGACATCTACTGCCCCCGCCCAGAGCTCTTTGTACAGAGGCCGTGCTTTGTCTGCGAATTCGGCACGATCCTTCACTTCTGCCGCGCCTAAACCCTTGAGAAAACCCTCTTCCGACATACGTCCGGTCACTGCAACAACTCGGTATCCGAGCTTACTCAACAATGCAACGGCTACACTGCCGACGCCACCCGAAGCTCCAGTCACCAGAATATCGCCGTCTTCTGGCTTGATACCGTGATTCTCCAGCGCCATTACGCACAGCATGGAAGTATATCCGGCTGTACCAATCGCCATCGCTTGCCGGGAAGACAGGCCTTCGGGTAATTTCACTAACCACTCTGACTTAACCCGCGCTTTTTGCGCAAAGCCACCAGAATGAACTTCGCCGACACCAAAACCATTTAAGATTATCTGATCGCCGGGGACAAATTTGTCACTCTCAGAACTTATTACCGTACCGCAGGAATCGACTCCGGGTGTCAATGGAAACGTTCGTACTACCGGCGAGCTGCCGGTTAATGCCAGACCATCTTTGTAGTTCAAGGTCGAATATTCGACCTGGAAGGTAACATCTCCCTCCATCAAATCGTCATCGCTGAGTTGCTTCAGCTCACAGCTTTGACCATCATCGGTTTTGTTGATTTGATAGCCCTGAAATTGGTTCGACATGTTGATTCCCCCTAAGAATTTTGAATAATGATATTTGTAAGACAAATACATGTCAAAGCAATTGAAAAAGCAATAAGCTTGTTGCCACTATGAGCGAGCTAATAGATTATTTGCTGGAACAATTTGAAATCGCCAGCCTGGAACCCACGACTAGGAAATAACGATCTGCGAGCTACTGGTAAAATAATAAATCGCTACCAGTATTAAAACGACAACTATAACAAAACCAATCTTGGCGATACCACGATCCATCGCGTCGCCCGCTTCGAAGCTACTGATTAAAGCCCGAATCCTGGCAAGTATACTCAAATTTATTTTATGCTGTTTGTACGAGTCGACAACTTTATCTGGATGCTCAGTTTCCATTTTTTACCCTCTGCTTCCAATTAAGTATAGCCAAATAAACAGACCATAAACAACACTGTTAAAAAGTTTGCTTCTTGACCTTAAGTTCCGTGGGGTTGTAATTACTGGTAAGGAGCCCTATCTTGTTTTCAACATTATTATTAAAAAACAGGTCACCAAGGGACTCACGCATGAAACTCCACCTCATCAGTTTCAAAACCTGCCCGTTTGTACAAAGAGCAGTCATTACCCTCAACCAGAAAAATGTGGAGCATGAAATAACCTTCATCGATCTGGCTGATCCACCCGAATGGTTTCTGGAACTCTCACCGTTAGCCAAGGTTCCTGTGCTAAAGGTAGACGAAGAAGTACTGTTCGAATCAGCAGTAATCAACGAATATCTGGATGAAATCACTGGCGGCGAACTACAACCCAAAGAACCATTGCAGCGTGCAAAAAATCGCGCCTGGATAGAATTCGCCTCAAATATGCTGGGTAACAGCTATATGATGAAAACTGCAACTGATCAGGCTGGTTATGAAAAATACCGCGACCAGTTAATATCACAATTAAGACGAGTAGAAAATCGTCTGGGCGATAGCGACTGGTTCAACGGCGATGATTTCTCACTAGCCGATACTGCGTTTGCACCCCTGTTCATGCATAACTCAGTTGCTGATTATGCATTTTCGGTTATCGACCCGGCCACCATGCCAAAGGTAGATGCCTGGTCAAAACGCCTGCTGGCATTGCCTGCAGTTCAGAACTCGGTAGTGCCAGAGTTTGAGCAGCTTTATCTGGCGGCTATCGAAAAGGCGGATAGCTATAGCTGGCAACAATACGCGGCCTGATCACTAAAGCGTGGCTAAATGGCACAATGGTAAAGTCCTGGCGAACAATCATTGGAATGAACGCCTGACATCACTTCGCTTCGAAGCACCTTTACAGGGTTTCGAATCCGGACAATTCGTTCGTGTCGGTCTCGAGATTGATGGTGAAGTCGTTGCTCGGCCCTACTCGCTGGTGAACACGCCTGATGAATCGGCACTTGAGATTTACTTCAACATAGTCGATGAAGGCCCGCTGTCACCAAAGCTATTCGAACTCCAAGCTGGTGACGACATTTTAGTTGCCGAGCGACCCGCAGGCTTTCTTACCATTAGCGAAATACCCACCTGCAATAATCTATGGATGCTGGCCACCGGAACTGCCATCGGACCTTTCCTGTCTATCCTGAAAGGTGAAGCTGTATGGGATAAATTTGAAAAAATTACACTCTGTTATTCGGTGCGTACTCGTGAAGAATTAGCCTACCGGGAAAACATTGAAGAAATCTGTAACCAACATGCCGAGCAATTCTGTTTTGTTCCCTTGATTACTCGCGAAGCGGTCGAGGGAGCCTTAAATCAACGCATTCCTGCCAGTATCGAAAACGGAGATCTGGAAGGTCGTGCCAATGTAAATATATCCGACGACTCGCATGTGATGATCTGTGGTAGCACCGAAATGATTACCGAAGTCAGCGCGATACTCGACTCACGCGGGATGCGTAAACATAGGCGACGTGAGCCCGGGCATTACACGACCGAGAAGTACCATTAGATTTGCTTTAACCCGGATAAGACTCGGCATCATCGTAAGGAAACCACCAGAAATCCTGTGTGCCGCAATAAGGATCAATCCAGACGAATTTAGTCTCGCGGAAGGTCTCTAGCCCTTCAGGTCCTAGCTGCCTGCCCATGCCACTCATTTTGGTGCCACCGAAAGGGCCCGCATCATTGTCAAGCAATGGCGCATTCACCCATACCATACCGCCCTGTAACTCGTTAGCGGCAGTCATGGTTTCGCGCATATCGCGGGTATACAGGCAGGCACCCAGACCGTACTGTGAATTATTCGCGAGCTCCATGCCTTCCTCGAAACTCTTCACCTTACAAATGGGTGCGACTGGCCCGAAGCTTTCGCCGTTAAAAATATCCATTTCCGCATTACAGTTGGCAAGAATTGTCGGTTCGACAAACCAGCCCTGACTTTGATCTGCGGGTCGCCCACCACCAAATGCGACTTCAGCGCCCTGATTCCTGGCGTGTTGTAAGACAGCTTCGTATCGGTTGCGCTCTTTCTCCGAGACCATCGGCCCCATTTCGACCTTATCCAGGCCATTGCCGATACGAATTGCTTTGGCATGTTCTATAAGCTTTGCAACAAACTCATCATGTATGTCTTCGTGTACAAAAAAACGTTCGGCTGAGACACAAATCTGTCCGCAATTCATATAGGCCGAGAAAGCAGCTGCTCGCGCCGCGATATCTAGCGGTGCCGACGGCATAACCAGGAACGGATCGTTACCCGAGGTTTCAATCAGCGTGGGTTTCAACATTTCACCGCAAGTTCGCGCAATTGCCTTGCCGGTCGGCACACTACCGGTAAAGGCAATCATGTTGGTATCTGCATGCTCGACCAACCGACGACCGGCATCGCCAGCACCGGTGATGACCTGGAATAATCCCGGGGGTAAATATTTATTAAATGCTTCGGCAAACATCAGGGTGGTTAAGCTAGTGTGTTCGGAAGGCTTAACGATGACTGCATTGCCAGAAGTCAAAGCCGCCGCAGCTTCCCATGCCAGCAGTGTCATCGGATAGTTAAATGGCTGGATGGATACCACTACGCCCAGTGGTAATTTTAAGGTGTAATTAAAATGGCCTTCTACCGCATTCCCCATAACCCGACCCATATCGCTACGGCCAATTTCGGCATAATAGCGAATTGCGGAGACCGACCAGTCCACTTCGTCTACTGATTCCTTGTAAGGCTTACCCATTTCCCGAGTCAAAACTTCACCGAGACGCGCTTTCATATGGTGCAGCTCATTGGCAATATCATGCATGGTTTCGGTACGTTCCAGGGCGCTCTTGCGCCACCAAATTTTCTGCGCGGCATGCGCATGCGGCACGGCAGCATCGATTTCTTCCCTGGAAGTTTCGGCGATTTCGCCAACCACCGATTCCGTCGCCGGATCGATTACCGAAAGTCGTTGGGTCGAATTACTTTTAACGTAAGCACCATCGATTAAAATTTTACCGCTCAAATCTCTCATTTGATCAACAACATTCATACTTGTCTCTCCGCTATTTTATTTTTGGCTAAATTTCTAAAATTTAGCATTTATCTGAATTTAGTAACGCAATCAATGACAAAGTCATCCTGGCAGTCGCCCCCCAAAGTAGTTCACCGTCGTAGTAATCGTAATAGATCACCGGCCAGTGGCGTTTCGAATCTGGATGTAGGCGCTCTTCGCTGCGGTAATTTCGCTCGTCTGCCAACCAGGACAAAGGTAAAGTGAAAACCCGCGCTACCTCAACTTCGTCCAGTTTGAACGGATAAGGCCATGGCAATTCAGCTACAAATGGTTTGACCTGGAAGTCACTAATGGTGTGATGATGGTTAATGCTTCCGAGTAGATTTATATCCTTTGGTGATAAGCCTATTTCTTCTTCAGCTTCGCGTAGCGCCGTCGCTTCCAGATCAATATCTTGCGGGTCACGTTTACCGCCAGCGAAAGCTACCTGTCCACTATGTCTATCACCTTCATAATTAGTGCGACGAATATAGAGGATATGCCAGCTCTCTTCGATGCGAACAAAAGGAATTAAAACAGCAGCCTGTCGATGTTTATCGTTAAGCAACTCGGGCGGCACGTCGTAAGTGGTTTCATTCTGAGCGTGTAGACGTGCACGAATATCATCAATACTGAATTGATCCAATTCAGTCATTAATATGCAATGCCATCCCGCTCGAATTCAGGATGCTGTGTAAAGTATTCGATAGCCTGATCAATCTGCTGGAGCATTTTTGGTTTATCCTTCCCCAGAACGCCCTTCAATATCAGATGATTCGACGCATGGTCGCTACGAAATATCGAATGTTTCAATTCAGTTGAGCCTATAAAGGTTTGAATTTCCTCGCATAGCTCCAGCGTATTTAGTTCGCTAAAATCGCCCTGAAAGCCCTGAATGATTTTTTCCGGCCCTTCATAAAAGGTCAACACCAGCGTCGCGACATAATGCGGCTGAGTTTCGTTCACCAGGCGCGCCGATGCCAGTGCATGTTGCTCGCTATATTTTTTGCCTCCAATACCGTTGAGTATCATCACCGATGTCTTCATTCCTGCTTCGTGGGCTTTGATTAATGCACTGGCGGTAGAGTCAAAAGTCTCGCCCTTATCGATGTATTTAAGAATCGTATCGTCGCCGCTTTCAGCGCCGACATAAATCAGTTTCAGTCCCAACGCTTCAAGTTCGCGTAAATCATCGACGCTCTTATTCTTTAAATTACTGGGCAGGCAGTAAGCCGATACTCGGCTGACGCTCGGCAAATGCATTTGAATGGCCTGTAGTATGGTTCGTAGGCGACGCATCGATAATACCATCGCATCACCGTCGGCTAAAAATACCCGACGTGCCTGTGCTCCGGTTTCACCACAACGCCGAATCTCTTCGAGCACTTCGTCTTCTGCGCGTGGTCGAAACTTTTTCTGCGGCGCGGTATACATGCTGCAATAGGTACAGCGATTCCAGCTACAGCCATTGGTGACCTGGAAGATTAGGGAACGCCCCTCGCTAGGTGGGCGGAAAACGGGTTCGATGTATTGGACTGGAAATGGGTTGAACATATCAGGCAAAAAAGATAGATAATATCATATAGAATATTAGGCAACCCAGAAAACAAAATCGCCATGGCCCAAATTATCAATTACGACCTCTACCCCATCGACGATCTATATACCGATACCGCCAGGCAATGGATTAGCACCATAAAAACCCAGCTGGACAAGGATGGCTCCTGCCTGTTCCCACATTTTGTGATACCCGAAGCACTGGACACTATGACTGATCAAGCTAAGAGCATTGCGCATCTAGCCTACCCTGGCCCGACCGAGGTATCGCCTTACTTTTTTAATTACAAACTTGGTGAAGGCCAGGACTTGCCTGCTAGCCACCCTCTAAAAAGAAAAGGCAAACGTAAGCTGGCACAGGTCGCGACCGATTTAATCCCCGATGACTTCCTGCTCAGCCAACTTTTCCACAGCCCAGAAATGCGGCAATTGCTATCCGCCATTATCGATCAGCCCGTATACCGAAACGAAGACCCTTACCAGTCACTGAACATTTCGGTGATGGATCCGGGTGGTTGCCAGCAGTGGCATTTCGATAGCGGAACAATGGTGACGACTTTGCTGTTGCAGGAGCCCGAAGCTGGTGGCGTCTTCGAGTATTCTCCAGGTATTCGTTCTGATGACGATGAAAACTTCGGGGCGGTTGAAGCCATACTCGATGGTGACCTGAGTTCGGTGAAACGTAACAACCTGAAAGCAGGCACGCTCTCGTTATTTCGAGGTCATTATTCACTCCATCGTGTCACCGAAGTCGAGGGCAATCAACAACGCCTGCAGGCCATTCTTGGTTACACGACCAGGCTGGGGCATATAGGTAATAAAGAGTCGAGTATTTTACATTACGGCCCGCGCGTCGCTGAGACCGAATCGAGGCATCCTCGCTACCCGGATTAATGTCGCTTTGCTATCATAATAAGTCGTTAAGAAGCTATTGTTCTATTTGTCAGACAAATCGATTAAGCATAGTATATCGCCTCAAAAATCCCGTCATATTATCGCTGAGGACAAGCATTGAACGACAAATTTTTAAGCATATCGCGTCGCACGCGATCTACCCCATTCACCAGTCGTGTTGAAGCCAGTGGCGTAAAGGCCTACTCCGTTTACAACCACATGCTTTTGCCGACCGAGTTTGTCAATTTTGAAGACGACTACTGGCACCTTTGCGAGCACGTCCAGGTCTGGGATGTATCGGCAGAGCGTCAGGTGGAAATCAAGGGCCCGGATGCGATGCGATTAGCGCAATTAATGACGCCGCGCGACATTAGCTCCACACAGGATCTACAGGGTAAATACGCGCCGCTTTGTAACGAGCATGGCGGCATTATCAATGACCCGATTATGATCCGACATTCAGCTGAACGCTGGTGGCTATCGATTGCCGATAGCGATGTTAAACTCTGGGCGCAGGGGCTAGCTACTGGCTTTGGTTTAAATGTTGAAGTCTTCGAGCCTGATGTGACACCACTAGCGGTTCAGGGCCCAAAGGCCGAAGAATTGGTTGCCCGCCTGTTTGGTGAGTCTGTTCGCGACATCCGATTCTTTCGCGGTGAGATGCTGAAATTCCAGGGTCAGGTTATGTACGTCGCGCGTTCCGGTTGGAGTAAACAGGGCGGCTTCGAGATTTATCTGAACAATGCAAGTTTGGGCGAAGCGCTCTGGGATAAATTATTTGAACTCGGTAAGGATTTGAATGTACGCGCTGGCTGCCCAAATTCAATTGAACGTCTCGAATCTGGTTTACTCTCTCTGGGTAACGATTTCGACGATAGTAACAACCCGTTTGAATGTGGCCTTGATCAATACATCAAACTCGACGCCGACATCGAATCACTAAGCTTACCTGCTTTACGTAAGCTAGCTGGACAACATAAGAAACAGTTAATGGGGTTATTCTTTAACCAGAAGATAACAATTCGACAACCCAATTTAACAGTCGACGGTCAATTCGTTGGTGAACTTACCTCACAATGCTGGTCACCGCGCTACCGCAAGCAACTTGCTTTTGCGATGATGAATCGCGATTATCTGGAGAATCATTCGACAATTGAAATAGAAGGTCAGATTGCACAGATTAGCGACCTGCATTTTTCTGTCGAAGCCTTAATTCAACGCGGTGAATAAACCATGGCCAAATCTTCCTACCTGAAGCCCGATACGATTGCACTGCATAGCGGTTACGTACCCGAAAGCGATCACGGCTCACGCGCGGTTCCAATTTATCAAACGACATCTTACGTCTTCGAAAGCGTCAGTGATGCATCGTCGCTCTTCAATGTCGAACAGGGTGGGCATATTTATAGCCGTATCACCAACCCAACTGTCGCGGTGCTAGAACAAAGAATTGCTGCACTCGAAGGCGGTAGTGGCGCGATATGCACAGCCTCAGGCATGAGTGCCCTGTTTACCGCATTTATTACGCTGTGTTCGGCAGGCGACCATATTGTTTCTTCGGCGCAGATTTACGGTTCCACCGCGACCTTGTTGAAACACACCATCAAACGCCTGGGCATCGAATGCAGTTTTGTGCCGATTAACGACGAAAAGGCGTTGCGTGATGCCATTCAGGACAATACTAAAATGGTGTTCTGTGAATCGATTGGTAACCCTGGACTCGAAATAGCGGATATCCCAAACATCGCCAGAGTCACCCACGAAATCGGCATTCCGGTCGTGGTCGATGCTACTTTCGCAACCCCTACCCTGTGCCGTCCGGTCGAGCACGGTGCCGATGTCATCGTTCATTCGGTGACCAAATGGATCGGCGGACACGGTGTAGCGGTCGGTGGTGTAATCGTCGACGGTGGTCAGTTCGACTGGTCGGCTAGCGGGCGCTTCCCCGAACTCACAGAACCCTATGCTCCTTTTCACGGCATTAGATTCTGGGAAGAGTTTGGCCCTTCTGCGCTGGCGATGAAGATGCGTGCCGAATCGATGCGCGATGTCGGTGCCACCATGAGCCCGCATAATGCCTTCCTGATCCTGCAGGGCATCGAAACCCTGAGCCTGCGTATGAAACAACATGTTGCCAACGCTCGTGCCATGGTCGAATGGCTACAGGAACAGGAAGAAGTCACCTGGGTGAACTATCCAGAAATGGATTCAAGTCCGAGCCATAATTTAGCCCCTTTACTATTCCCCGAAGGCGCTGGCTCGATGCTGTGCTTTGGTGTGGTCGGTGGCCGCGCTGGTGGCGCCGCCTTTATCGATTCATTGCAACTGGCGTCTAACCTCGCCAATGTCGGTGACTCGCGTACCCTGGTACTGCATCCTGGCAGCACCACGCATTCGCGCCTGACACCCGAAGACATGGTCGCCGCTGGTATTAGCGAAGACATGATCCGTGTCTCGGTAGGCATCGAAGATATCAAAGATATCAAAGTTGACTTCCAGCGTGGCTTCAAAGCCGCCAGCCGTATCGCGGGAGAAGGTTAATGGAATTACAGGTCAGCGGGCATAAAACCTACGCCGCCACCGGTGGAAAGGAATTCGATGCCAGCCTGCCGACGGTTTTGTTCATCCACGGTAGCGGCCTTGATCACCGCAGCTGGGCCTTACAGACTCGCTGGTTTGCCTACAACGGTTACTCGGTACTGGCACCCGATTTCCCCGGACATAGCCTGTCGGAGGGAGATGCACTTACTTCCATCGAGGCACAGGGGCAATGGCTAGTCGATTTTCTCGACGCAGCTAATGTCAAGAGCGCGCATGTTGTCGGCCATTCGCAGGGTTTTCTCAGCGCGTTAGAATTAGCCAAAAACGCAGCCGACAAGATCAAATCACTCAGTGGCATCGGTACCGCAGCTGCAATCCCTGTTAATCCGGCTTTGATTGAAACAGCACTGGAGTCAACCGGTAAAGCTGCTGATTTAATGTTGCAATGGGGCTTTGGTCAAAAGGCTCAAATGGGCATTAGCGCTGTTCCAGGGATGCAACCTATCGCAATTGGTCGCCAGATAATGGCCTCAAACCCACTAGCGGTTGACCTGCAGGCCTGTGCCGATTACAAATCCGGCGAAGCAGTGGCAGAATCACTCAACATCCCGACACAACTCGTACTGGCCGGGCAAGATCGTATGACCCCATTGAATTCCGGTAAGGCATTGGCAAAGACCATGAACGCACAGGTCACGGTTATCGACAATTACGGCCACATGCTGCCTATCGAAGCGCCTAAGCGCTGCCTGCAAAGCCTGCGAGATTTTATCGGTTCAATCGAACATTCGGAGTAATCAAATCTAATGAAAATTAACAAAGTCGCGGTCATCGGCGCGGGCACCATGGGTGCTGGCATAGCTGGCCAGGTTGCCAATGCGGGTGTCGAAGTCTGGTTACTCGATCTGCCCTTCGGTGATAACCCTTCCACCGATAACCCTAATGCTTTAGCCGAACGCGGAATGGAACGATTGCGTGACCCGGATGCACCGGGACTGGTGAGCAAAGAAGCAGAGACCTTCATCCATGTTGGTAACACGCGTGACAACTTCGACGAGCTTGCCAGTTGTGACTGGATCGCCGAGGCCGTGGTTGAAAGGTTAGACATCAAAAAAGATTTGTACAAAAGACTCGACGATACTTGTCACAAAGAAGCGATCATCACCTCAAATACATCCACTATCCCAATCAAACTATTGGTCGAAGATATGCCAGTCGAATTCCGCAAACGTTTCGCGATTACGCATTTTTTTAACCCGGTGCGTTTCATGCGTTTACTAGAACTGGTTCGCGGTGAAGATACAGACCCGGCAGTCATAGACATCCTCGCGAGCTTCTGCGAGCAGCAACTTGGCAAAGGCGTAGTACCCTGCCTGGACACACCCGGATTCCTCGGTAATCGCGTCGGAGTATTCGCCATTCAGTGTGCGCTTCATGCTGCGTTTGATCTGGGTTTAACGCCGCAAGAGGCCGACGCACTGTTTGGGCGTCCGATGGGTATCCCCAAGACCGGCGTATTCGGTTTATACGATTTAATCGGTATCGATTTAATGTCCGATGTCGTGCAAAGTCTGGTTAACATTCTGCCGGAGAATGATGCTTTCCACGCCGAAGCTGCCAAAATTCCGCTTATGACGCGCATGATCGACAACGGTCAGACGGGTAACAAACAGGGTAAAGGCTTTTATCGTGATAGCGAGGATGGACGTGAAGTGCTTAATCTCGGAAATGAAAACTACCAGCCAGCGCCTCGATTGAATCTACCACTCGCCGAGAAGGCTGAAAAAGACGGCGTTAAACATTTACTCGACGACGATGGACTATACGGTCAATTTGCCTGGCGTGTTTTATCCAGAACGTTGAGCTACGCAGCGTCGCTGATTCCCGAGGTGGGTGACAACCCGGTCGGCATCGACGATGCGATGAAGCTTGGTTATAACTGGGTTCAGGGTCCGATGGAACTCATCGACGAAATCGGTGTAGATTACTTTGTTAATCGTCTACAAAAAGACGGTATGCCAGTGCCTGAATTTTTGTCTGAAGCAAAAGGGTCTAGCTTCTACCGGGTGCATGGTGACCAGTTGCAATCCAGAATCACTGGCAACCAGTGGCGCTGCATTATACACGCTGAAGGTATTATTCGCTTCACCGAAAAACGTTTAACCATGAAGCCTGAAAACAGTTGCGAAGTAGCCAGTTGGTATGACCTCGACGGTATGGCCATGGTCGAATTTCACAGCAAAGCGAATGCACTCGATGCTGATTCGATGGCTATCCTAGACGACGCGATAACTGCGGTTGAACAAAAAGCTATGCGCGGGTTAATCGTCCATAACGATGCGCAGCATTTTTCCTGCGGGGTTAATTTGCAACGAGTTCGAGAATTCTTTCGGGCCGATGACCTCGATGGCCTCGATCAATTTCTGGCCCACTTTCAAAACACTGTTCATCGTATGGCGCATGTCGATTTTCCGGTGGTTGCTGCACCCGTCGGGTTATCTATAGGTGGTGGATTCGAAGTGGTATTACATGCCAAACAAGTCATCTGTCACGCTAACTCAGTGACGGGGCTGGTGGAATCGCTGGTCGGTGTAGTACCCGGCGGCGGTGGCTGTAAGGAGACTCTTTATCGCTGGATCGAGTTGCTGCAATGTGGCGATGACGATATCGGCAAGGCCTGCTGGAAAGCTTTTATGAATCTCGGTTATGGCAAGACTGCCACTTCGCCTATTATCGCCAAAAGCCAGGCCATGTTGCGTGCAAACGATCGGTTCGTAATCAACCGTGATCGTATTCTTAGTGAAGCCATTGCTGCCATCGAAAACCCTTCTGAACAGAAACCATTTGACCGTCCAGATCTGACTTTACCAGGCAAGCCTCTGTTTGAAGAAATGTGTCAATGGTTGGCAGAGTCCCGTGATAAAGGTATCTTCATGCCACACGATGTCAATGTCGGCTCGGAAATGGCCCGCATTGTTACCGGCGGCGATGTCGAACCGGGAACTGTATGGAAAGAACAGAATTTTTACGATGCAGAGCGCAAATCGTTCCTGAGTCTCGTTCAAACCGATGCGACTCGTGAAAGGATTAATACCATGCTGGACAATGGCTCGCCCGTGCGAAACTAAAATCGAGGAACCCCATGACCATAGAATACGACCAGTTAAAAGCCAACGACGCGAATTTTGTCGCTTTAACGCCTCTGTCATTCCTTCAACGTACCGCGGATATATACCCAGACCGGGAGGCGCTGATTTATAACGACCGGAGCTACACCTGGGGGCAGACTCGTGCCCGTTGCACTCGTATTGCCTCGAGTATCGCCGCACGCGGTCTCGGTAAAAACGATACCGTCTCCGTATTTGCATTCAACACACCCGAAATGTTTGAAGCGCATTTTGCTATCCCGATGGCGGGCGCTGTGCTTAATACAATAAACACCCGACTCGACGCGCCTACCGTTTCGTATATCATCGACCACGGTGAATCAAAAGTTTTTATTGTAGACCGCCAGCTCTGGCCAGTAGTCGAAGAAGCGCTAAAAACCAGCCAGTTACAGCCTGAAATTATCATCATCGATGACACCGATGCGACAGAAAAACCGCCACTGCCCGAAGGCATCGAATTCAGTTATTACGAAGACCTGGTCGAACGCGGTGACGAAACCTTTCAATGGCGTCAACCCGAAGACGAATGGCAGGCACTCTCTCTCAATTACACTTCGGGTACTACCGGTCACCCCAAAGGTGTCGTTTATCATCATCGAGGTTCTTACCTGATGACCATGGGTACCGTGGTTTCCTGGGCCCTGCCCCAACACCCAAAATATCTGTATACCGTACCCATGTTCCACTGTAACGGTTGGGGACACGCCTGGACCATGACCGCAGTTGCCGGCACTATCGTCTGTATGCGCGCATTCAATCCAAAGTTACTATTCGATCTGGTCGAAGAGCACCAGATAACGCATTTTGGTGGTGCACCCATTATTTTAAATATGCTGGCAAATGCGCCAAAGGCCGATCAAAAGAAATTCGACCGAACCATTCATGTCATGACCGCTGGTGCCCCACCACCTGCTAAGGTTCTCGAAAGCATGGATCAGTTTGGCTTCGAGGTCATGCATGTTTACGGCTTAACTGAAACCTACGGGCATATTTCACAGGCTGCACCTCAGGATAGCTGGGCCGATCAAAGCCTGGATAAACAGGCCGAATTAAAATCACGTCAGGGCGTACGTTTCGCCATGACCGAGGCAGTCGACGTCCTCAACCCCGAAAATGGCGAAGCTGTCCCCTGGGATGGCGAAACCATGGGCGAAATCGTAATCCGCGGTAACACCGTCATGAAAGGTTATCTAAAGGATCCAGGAGCTACCGAGAAAGCCTTTCAGGATAACTGGTTCATGAGTGGCGACCTCGCGGTTATCCACGAAGATGGCTATATCCAGGTCAAGGATCGCGCCAAAGACGTTATTATTTCGGGTGGGGAAAATATATCCTCGGTAGAAATCGAAGGCGTGTTGTACAAACACGATGCAGTCGGAGAAGCCGCTGTGGTTGCGCTAGCCGATGAAAAATGGGGAGAAGTACCCTGTGCGTTTATCGAACTCAAACCCGGCCAGCAGGCCAGCGATGAAGAATTGATCGAATTTTGCGGGGAAAATATGGCACGGTTTAAGCGCCCCAAGAAAGTGGTATTTGGTGAGCTGCCGAAAACTGCGACTGGTAAGATTCAGAAGAATGTTTTGCGGGAGCGGGCTAAGGGGATTTGATTTAACCGGTATTTAACCGAATGCTTGCTGGATTGTTGGTTGCTTGATAGCACAGGGACTTAGGCTGTAGATAACCCGTTTCACATGTGATAGCTTGTTGAACTTAAAATGGATTTAATATAATTGCATGCCAAATATGGAAAAGTTTTCTTCCTTAGCGAAAAAACATAGGCCGCGATTCGCGAACCAATTAGGCCGTTATGCACAAATAGGAAATATGTGAATATGGGATTATTCAACATCTTCAAAAGTAAGGAGCCTGTAAAAGGCCAAATTGGCTACTATGGTTTGGAAGAATGGTGGCTTACAGCGTTCACGGATACTGAGCGAGATTACATTAAGGAGAAGTTTAAACCTCTCGGTTTGTCTGGAGATTCTTTAACCTCCGGAGAAATAGGCCGTACGAATCAAACGGCAATCCATTTTCTTCAAGCACTTGCCGGTTGGTTCGCAAAAGTATCTGAAAGAGTTATTGCACGTAAAATTATTGATAAAGCAGAGTCTCTAAAACCTGATGAGTCAAATATTCTCGATCAGCATT
>JAUVCH010000143.1 GCA_030595795.1 Gammaproteobacteria bacterium | reverse complement strand
GTCTACGTGAGCGTAGTGGCGGTTGACTGATTCGTATTCGACATGCGAGGTGGCGATGGTGATACCACGTGCTTTTTCTTCCGGTGCATTGTCGATTTCATCAAATGCTTTGACTTCGCCGCCTTGCTGCTCGGCCATCACTTTGGTCAACGCAGCGGTCAGGGTCGTCTTACCGTGATCAACGTGACCGATTGTGCCCACATTCACGTGGGGCTTGTTTCTTTCAAATTTTTCTTTTGACACGACTCTGTCCTCTATCAAAAATTAAGTCAGTAATGACTAATTTCTATTCACAAAAAAACTAACCGACAACCGGCTAACTAACGACCACCTTTCACGATTGCGTCCGCAACATTCTTTGGCGCCTCATCGTATTTCTCAAACTCCATCGAATAAGTTGCCCGACCCTGTGTTGCCGAGCGCAAATCGGTGGCGTAACCAAACATTTCTGCCAGGGGTACCGAAGCGCGTATAACCTTCCCCGACACTACATCGTCCATGCCGCTAACAACACCTCGCCGACGATTCAAATCACCCATGACATCACCCATGTAATCTTCCGGGGTGACTACTTCTACTTTCATCAACGGCTCTAACAAAGCTGGATCTGCTGCTAGTGCGCCTTCGCGCATGGCCAGCGATCCCGCCAGCTTAAATGCCATCTCGTTCGAATCGACATCATGGTAAGAACCGTCATACAGCGTCACCTTGATATCAACCAGCGGAAAACCGGCCAATACGCCGTTTTCCATTTGTTCTTTCGCGCCCTTATCGACCGCAGTGATATATTCACGTGGCACAACACCACCGACTATCGCATTTTCAAATTCGTAACCCGAACCTTCTTCGGCCGGTTCCAGCTTGAGCCACACATGGCCATACATGCCACGACCACCGCTCTGCCGAACAAATTTACCTTCCTGCTCGACCGCCTGCCGAATAGTTTCGCGAAACGCTACCTGCGGCTTGCCGATATTCGCTTCGACGCTAAATTCGCGCTTCATGCGTTCAACGATGATATCGAGATGCAATTCGCCCATACCCGAAATAATCGTCTGCCCGGACTCTTCGTCAGTGCGAACCCTGAATGACGGGTCTTCCCTGGCTAACTTGCCAAGCGCGACTCCCATCTTCTCCTGATCCGACAGCGTCCTGGGTTCCACCGCGACCGAAATAACCGGATCCGGGAACTCCATACGCTCGAGCGTAATTCTGTTGGTAACATCACACAGAGTATCCCCTGTGCCAACATCTTTCAGTCCGACCGCTGCTGCGATATCGCCAGCGCGAACTTCTTTTACTTCTTCCCTCGAATTTGCATGCATCTGCAAAATTCGACCGATGCGATCCTTTTTGCCACGTACCGAGTTGTAAACCGAATCACCCGTTTTCAGTATTCCGGAATAAACCCGGAAAAAAGTCAAATTACCGACAAACGGATCGGTTGCAATTTTAAAGGCCAGCGCCGCAAAAGGTTCTTTGTCATCCGCGTGCCTTTCTTCTGGATCTTCGCCTTCTGCGACGACACCCTGTATAGCTGGCACATCCATCGGTGAAGGCATGTAGCGAATAATCGCATCCAGCATTGCCTGCACACCCTTGTTCTTAAAAGCGGTACCGCATAACGTCGGTACGATCTCACCTGCCAGAGTCCGCTGTCGCAGCCCCTGGTGGATTTCATCTTCGCTTAAAGCACCTCCTTCGAGATACTTTTCCATCAAATCATCGTTGGCTTCTGCGGCAGCCTCGACCATCTTCTCTCGCCATTCGTGGCAGAGATCCTGTAACTCGTCGGGAACCTCTTCCTCAACATAGGTCCTACCCATGTTGCTTTCATCCCAGATGATCGCCTTCATCCGCACTAGATCGACGACGCCCTTGAAACCTTCCTCGGCACCGATATTCAATTGTATCGGAACAGGGTTACTGCCCAGACGATCTTGAATTTGGGCGACTACGCGCAAGAAATCTGCACCAGAGCGATCCATCTTATTGACGAACGCCATTCGCGGCACATGATACTTGTTAGCCTGTCGCCAAACCGTTTCCGATTGCGGCTCCACGCCACCGACCGCGCAAAACACCGCGCAGGCCCCATCTAGTACTCGCAGAGAACGCTCGACTTCGATCGTAAAATCGACGTGTCCGGGCGTATCTATAATATTGATCCGGTGTTGATCAAACTGTTCGTCCATGCCATTCCAGAAACAGGTAGTAGCAGCCGAGGTAATGGTAATACCGCGTTCCTGCTCCTGTTCCATCCAGTCCATCACAGCCGCACCGTCATGAACCTCACCTATCTTGTGCGAGACACCCGTATAAAACAGGATGCGCTCTGTCGTGGTCGTCTTGCCCGCATCGATATGGGCCATAATGCCGATATTTCGATACTGCGTAATCGGGGTCGTACGAGCCACCGTGCTGCCTTTATTAGTCAGTCGTTAAAAGAACTTACCAGCGGAAGTGTGCAAACGCCTTATTGGCTTCGGCCATGCGGTGCGTATCTTCACGTCTTTTGACGGCTGTACCTTTACTTTCGGAGGCGTCGAGTAATTCACCCGCAAGTTTTTGTGCCATCGTTTTTTCGCCGCGCTTTTGAGCTGCGTCGATCAACCAGCGCATTGCCAGCGTGTTACGACGCGAAGCACGTACTTCGACAGGCACCTGATAGGTAGCACCACCGACTCGACGTGATTTAACTTCGACTGTTGGTCGAACGTTTTCTAATGCTTTTTCCATCAACTCAACCGGCTCCATTGGGCTCTTGCCAGCAATGTTGTCGAGTGCGAAATACATGATTCGCTCTGCAGTCGATTTCTTACCACTGCGCATAATCATATTGATAAATTTTGCAATCTGCTGATCACCAAACTTGGGATCGGGCAGAATTTGTCTTTTCGGAACTTCTCTACGTCTTGGCATTGATCGAGTACCTGTGACCTGTATATTCTATGTTTTAAGTTAAGACTTGGGACGCTTGGCGCCGTATTTCGAACGACCCTGACGACGTGTTGGCACGCCTTGCGTATCCAGGCTGCCGCGAACGACGTGGTAGCGCACACCAGGCAAGTCTTTAACACGACCGCCTCGAACCAGCACAACCGAGTGCTCCTGCAGGTTGTGGCCTTCACCACCGATGTATGACGCTACTTCGTAACCAGTTGTCAAACGTACACGAGCCACTTTTCTCAGAGCCGAGTTCGGCTTTTTCGGGGTCGTGGTGTATACGCGAGTACACACGCCGCGCTTTTGCGGTGACGCTTCTAGTGCGGGTACATTACTCTTGGAACGCTTCGACTGACGCGGTTTACGTACCAATTGGTTAACTGTGGCCATCTAATTGACTCTCCTACGAGCAATCTGCTAATTTATTCGGGTCTTAACAAACAACAGGCCGCACATTAAATACGCAGCCCGTTATTAGGGAGGCGGAATTCTAGGGGCGAAATGGCCTCCTGTCAACCGCTTATTTGGCTGGTTTTAAGTTGATGTTTGCGGGTTTGAGCGTCGAGTCTACCTCTGAACAAAGCTTGATCTCCTACCCATAGATTAGGGAATGGGAATGCTACTCTTTTTCTTCATCTTTTTTCGGTCTACCAGGCGGTCAATAGGCCAACAATCGACCGGCTTGCTTCTCCAGTTTCTTTATTAAGCGTCCCTTTATTTTTCCCTTATTATTCTTTAATATTTGTTTTTACAATAAAAAGTAGCAATTTTTTCTGCTACTGGCTCCATCACCAGGAGCCATAGCACCACAATAATTCCTGATATGGTTGCGACAGCCAACTCGGTATATTCACCTAAGCCCCAGAGATTTTGAGCATTAAGTTCAGTTGAATTTGTGTCAAGGTCTAATCCCAGATAAGAACTGAAGAACAGATGTATAATTAATATGGCGGGTGGTGGGCCTATAATAAATAAGACAATTGTCTTTATCGTTTTCCTAGTCATTATTGTTTAGCCCATCGTCTACTTTACGCTATTAGCTGGGCCACCGATTCCCGTACTATTGTCGGCCTTCCCGCTATCCGTATTATTGCCTGTTTTCCCCTTTGACGTATCTTCATCATGAGTAATCATATTCGAAATAAGGATTCCTTCAAGCTCCTTTATGACCTCTGATATTTCATCAAAAAACACATCCTTCTTAGGAACCCATTTACCATACGTAAATGAAATTATGGAAGCAAATGCAGAAAGCGACAAATCAATTTCACCTAGATCTAAATCTATATCTCCTTCATCAATACCAATTTCAGTTCCCAGGCTTCCCGCCACTCCTAGCATCCCTTCAACAGAAATTGTAGCAGCAGATTGGGGATTTTACTTGATAGTATTCTTGTAAGAGCAACCGAGGGCGCTGAGAATTTCTAAACATTGGAGGAAATAATCCCACCAGGGCGAATCCTGGCGAGTATCCATTTACTGCTGACACCCGCCGATTATCTTATACTTTTTCTATTGGGCAGCATCAGGTATTGTATATCCACCTCGAACTGTTTTATGCTTGTCGTCGAAGGGCTATTATTTCACCTGAACAATTCTGAATAGCTACATAGCGGTTATCAATTATATTAGGGGGTAATGTGGAAATTTCAGTTAACTTAGTATTAGACGTGCTTGCAATCTTACTCATGATTTATTGCTTGTGGTTGGTTATATCATTAAGGAAAAAGGTCAGTGGCGGTATCATTGGCAGCAAGTGGAATATTCTTACCGGATTAGTCTTTATGTTTGCATTGGGATATTCTGCAATGCCATTTTTCGGCCAGATCCCTCCTGAAGTATTACGTACCATAATTTCGGTTGTATTTGTGTTTGGCGCCGTTTACGTATTGATTACGATCAAACTTATTATGAATATAATCAAAATCCTCAGCCAATAGCCCAGTCCGTTCGAACCGTCGATTATAATAGAGATTAAATTATGGACCCAAGTATCGTATTGCGTAAATCCGATAAAGGGATCAACGAGCTGAAGACCCGCGAAAATCGGTTATCACCAATACTACGCACTGTATTAATTCTAGTCGATGGCAAGACCGACGTCAGCGGCTTATACAAAAAAGTCCCCGCCTTAACCAAAATGGAAGAATCCCTGAGCGCTCTACTAAAGGAAGGGTTTGTAAGCGCAGGAAGCGACGTTACCTCAGGAAAAACAGTAGACAGCGATAGCCCCGCCACACGAGCGAAATGGGAAATTGTGGAAATGATCGGTGAAGTACTAGGTGAGGAAGTCGCTCACCGGGCTACTAAACGATTCACCGAGATCCCTGATACGGCTGGCGCATTGAAACAGGCGATAAATGAATGCCGTCAATTCATCGAACTGACAATCGATGTATCGAAGGCTAAAACAATAGAAACAAAAGGCCTGGAAATAATCTCTAAAATTAAGTAATCCCTACATCTGTCGGAACCAAATCTGGCTCCGACGCGCTTACTTCCAACAGCACGTCCCTGTGCATTTGATATTAGATTACTCAGAAACGCTCGGAGATACTTCTTCAGTAACTGGCTCGGATGATGCTGACGTTACCTCGGCCATCATTTCTTCCAGTCCCTGCTCGGGCGTCACTTCTTCGTCGGGCATGACAGGCGCAATTGGCTTCAAACGGCTTAGACGACGCTCTTCGTGATAGGTCTGACCCGTTCCCGCAGGTATCAATCGACCGACGATAACGTTTTCCTTGAGACCTCGAAGATCGTCCTTCGCTCCCCTTACGGCCGCTTCTGTGAGAACACGAGTAGTTTCCTGGAATGACGCCGCCGAGATAAATGATTCGGTGACCAATGAAGCTTTGGTAATACCCAACAAGTCCTGATTGTAGGTTGCCGGTTTCTTGTTCATTGAAATCGCCTTGTCATTTATGTCTAGCACGCGAGCCTTATCCACCTGGTCACCACGTAGAAGACGTGTATCACCACCATCGACGATAGTTACCTTACGCAACATCTGACGCACGATTACCTCGATATGCTTGTCGTTGATTTGAACACCCTGCAGACGGTAAACATCCTGAACTTCACTCACCATGTAATTGGTCAGGTCGCGTAGGCCTTTAATTCGGACGATATCGTGCGAATCGAGTTCGCCGTCAACCAGTATCTCGCCCTTCTCGACATGCTCACCTTCGAACACATTGATATGGCGGAATTTTGGAATCAAAGTTTCGTTCGAATCCTCATCGGTATTGGTGATAACCAGACGTTTCTTACCTTTGGTCTCTTTACCGAAGGATACAGTTCCGGTCATTTCCGCGAGTATTGCAGGTTCTTTCGGCTTCCTCGCCTCGAATAAGTCGGCTACACGGGGCAGACCGCCCGTGATATCACGGTTCTTGGACGATTCCTGAGGTATTCTCGCTAACACGTCGCCAACTTTAATAGCAGCGCCATCTTCGACATTCACAAATGCGCCGCCGGGCAACATATAGTGTGCGGGGATATTGGTACCCGCATAGCAAAGCGCCTCTCCCTTACCATTTATCAGCTCGATGGTCGGACGTAATTCCTTACCTGCGTTGGAACGAATCGAATCGTCCATCACCTCTATAGAGGTTAAACCGGTCATATCGTCAAGACGATGCTGTACGGTAACCGCTTCAACGAAGTCAGAGAACTTAACCTTACCAGCAACCTCGGTAATGACCGGGTGCATATGCGGATCCCAGTTTGCTAACGTCTGACCCGCTTTAACAGCAGCACCATCGGCTACCTGGAATTCGGAACCATAAGGTATTTTATAGCGTTCTTTTTCTCGGTTGTTTTCATCGACAATGCCGATTTCTCCGGATCGAGATACCGCTATGAGTTTCTTCGAGGAGTTTTTCACTGTTTTCACATTATGGAACCTGGCAGTACCCGAATTCTTAATTTCGATACTGTTAACCGATGCTGAACTACTCGCCGCACCACCGATGTGGAAGGTACGCATGGTTAACTGGGTTCCCGGCTCACCGATAGACTGCGCCGCGATAACACCGACCGCCTCACCCTTGCCTACCAGATGACCACGTGCCAGTTCACGACCGTAACACTTAACACAAATACCATGACGAGTTTCGCAGGTAACGGCTGACCTCACGTAAATTTCATCGATACCCAGTTGGTTGATTAATTCAACTTCGCGCTCTTCTAACAAAGTGCCGTTTTCTATGACAATATTTCCTTCGTTGTCTTCTAAATCCTGCTGGATGACACGACCGAGTGATCGCTCGCCCAGATCAACCACGATATCGCCACCTTCGATAATAGGACGCAACTCGATACCCTGAGTAGTTCCGCAATCATCCGTATTGACAACCAGATCCTGCGAGACGTCGACCAGGCGACGCGTCAGGTAACCGGAATTCGCGGTTTTCAGAGCGGTATCCGCCAGGCCTTTACGAGCACCGTGGGTAGAGATGAAGTACTGTAAAACGTCGAGACCTTCACGGAAGTTCGCTGTGATTGCGTTTTCGATGATGGATCCGTCTGGCTTAGCCATCAAACCACGCATACCAGCCAGCTGCCTGATCTGAGCTGCAGAACCACGAGCACCGGAATCGGCCATGACGAAAATAGAATTGAACGAATCTACTTCGACTTCGTTACCGTCGGCGTCGATTACAATTTCTTTACCGATTTCCCGCATCATCGCGCGAGCAACTTTATCGTTGGCATGCGACCAGATATCGACAACCTTGTTATAACGCTCTCCCGAAGTGACCAAACCAGTGGTCCATTGTTTTTCGATATCCTTGATATCGGCTTCAGCACTTTTGATTAAATCGGCTTTATCTTCCGGGATAATCATATCGTTAACACCGATCGAAATACCCGAACGTGTGGCATAGTGATAACCGGTATACATCAGTTGATCCGCGAGGATAACAGTATCTTTCAAACCGACATCGCGGTAACAGGCATCGATTAGCGTCGAAACACTCTTCTTATCGAGAGTTCTATTGATTAAATCGAAGGACAATCCTTTCGGCAATAATTCGCTTAAGATAGCCCGACCAACTGTGGTTTCGACCAGGCGTTTTACCTCAACCTGTTCTTCACCTTGCTGCTGAAATTCGATGACGCGACATTTGATCCTTGCCTGGAGTGCGACAGCATGGGTCTGGTAAGCACGTAGTACTTCCTTAGCATCACTGAACACCATGCCTTCACCAAGCACATTAATTTTTTCGCGGGTCATATAATAAAGACCGAGGATGATATCCTGAGTCGGAACAATAATCGGCTTACCGTTGGCTGGTGAGAGAATGTTGTT
>JAUVCH010000093.1 GCA_030595795.1 Gammaproteobacteria bacterium | reverse complement strand
GATATCCAGCGCCAGTTTCTCGGTTTCGAGATTCTTATTACGAATCTGTACCGCTGTATCCTGTTCTATATCATTACGTTTTTTCTTACGTGATTCGATTTGCTCTGTCAGTTGTGTAAGACCTTCTGCATCAAATGCATTAGATGGGTTAAAAACTTTGAGGTCGGCCTGATCGAGGCCGGTTAGCGAAACCGCTTCAAGCTCAAGTCCGGTTTGACTCAACGATTCCTCAACCAGTTTTTTAACTGCTTTTACATACTCGCCTCGCTTTTCCTGCATTTCATCCATGCTCATTTGCGCAGCGACGATACCAAGTGCATCGACGAAACGACCCTGAACCAGCTCACGCAAGCCATCCGGCTCTAGCGTACGTTTTCCTAGTGATCGTGCCGCAGTTGATACAGACTCTCGCGTAGGGCTCACACGCACAAAAAATTCTGCCAGCAGTTCAACCCGCATACGGTTTTTGGTAATCAGCGACTTTTCACCTCTGCGCCCCACCTCGATGCGCAGCGTTCGCATTCCGACTGTCGTCACGTTATGGATAATGGGGAGTACGAAAGCACCGCCGCTGATAACGACTTTTTCGCCGCCAAGTCCGGTTCGTACAAAGGAAACTTCTTTCGACGATCGACGGTATAACCAATGTAAAAGGTAAACCACGATCGCGATAGCAAGCGCAATCAAAATGATTATCGCAATAATATCTGCACCACTCATAACTTGTTGCTCCTCAAAAAATTCTTAATATTTCTATTCATGCTTGTTTGATTTAAAAGGTTCATGGTTTTCACACTGCCTACCCGGAAATTTTTCTATTTCGAGTGTCGTTCATTGCCGCTCGATAAATTACAAATCCGAAAATAATTTTATTCAAAAAGTCGGCCAGGTTGTAAATAATGTTTAGACTATTGGTGTCGACGCCACCGCCCAGATGTTGAATGAAATATCCCAATGGGTAAATTGCCCAGCCGATAGTCAGAATTAATCGCAGTCCATTAAAGGCCAGGTGTGTTGCTTCATTGTCAGTGCTGGCATTAATCCGCCCTGCTTCTCCCATATACAGTTCGCCGAGAATATAAAGCCAGCCAATCAAGCCGATGAGGAATCCAATAGTGGCACTCATGTATCCCGCTGCACCGAGGAATTCTCCAATGACCATTACCAGTGAACCGATTAACAGTCGCCAGAACAATGCGGTGGATACTTTGGTGACGGCGGTCAACACCACGTAAAACAAAACTACCTGCATAGGATGCGTTAACACCCAATCGAGATAACGTAAAATTATTGGGGCAGAACCAGTACTCACCCACATGTCTTTCGTGTAGTAGTAATGAATGGCTGAAATCAACGTCATCACGCCAAGTAGCGTCATAGTCGTGTGCCATCGAGCCGAAACCTTGTTTCGCTCAAGCAGGAAGAAAATTGTGGCACCAATCATGGCTATAGAAAGCAGCCAGAATGTCCCACCGACAACATCAGTTGGTAATAGCATCTTGTTCATAAGTTCTCGTTAGTTTTCCAATCTCTTTAAATCTGTGTACGTATATGCGGTGAACGTGCATACAACGCCACCATGGGCAAAATTAGTAATCCAAAGACGAATTGCTGACCCTGATAATCAAGGCCAATGCCGACAAGGAACGAGGTCAGTACCTGTAGTACCAGCACTCCGATTACGGTAAAACCATAACCACCCCAACCACCTAATAAGGAAGTGCCTCCCACTACTACGGCGGCCAGCGTCATAAATAGATAAGGGTCTCCGACACCAATAAATCCACCACCACTCCAACCCAGTAACAACGCGCCAGTTAATGCCGATACCAGACCGCTAATGGTATAAACGCCCACCCAGTAGCCATGCTCGGATATTGACAGTCGACTGGCTGCAGTGCGACTACCGCCAATTGCGTATAAGTTTCGGCCCCAGGATGTGTTGCGTAATCCGATGATAAGAATGATTGAGGCGATAACCCATATAACGATCACGGGTGGGAAATCGAGACCCAGAAACACTCCATTCATCGCTGCTAAATTTGATAACCAGCCTGGGACAGTACCGAATACATTCCCACCGAATGCAGTACCAATACTGGTTAGTATTTGAGTACCGCCGGATACAGCAAAACCTGTTCCAAGGGTCAGAATCAACGCTTGTCCCTGCAGTCGGAAACTCAGAACGCCATTAATGAAACCAATACCGGCACCGATCAAGAGGATGGCAATGAATGCAATCCACGGTGGTGTACCCAGGGTGAGTAAATACATCAGACCAATATTTGAGGATCCGATTACAAAAGGAATCGACAGATCAAGCCCTCCTAGTAACGCTACCAGTGTTTGTCCGATACAGGCCAAGCCGAGAAATGACGCAAACAGCAGCATAGACTTTATATTTAATGCAGACAGGAATCCCTCAACCAGCAGCGATCCGATAATAAATAAACCGACCAACACAGCGACTCCAATGAACGCACTTTTGTTGGCTTTAATTAATTTATTAAGAATGAATGTGAGTATGATGAATGCCGCTAGTACGACAACTGCCAGTACATTGCGCCACTGAAAAAAATCATCGATTGAAACCGCTGTAATAATAAAAACGATGATCATTATTAGCAGACCAATAAACCCACCTTTATTATTGGTTACTAAAGTTCCGATGTAGCTGGCTTGATATTCGTCGTCCTGCTCTGTATCAGAAACAGATTGACTGTGATTAGCGGTATTGCGTAGAGCAATCTCGTCGGAGCTATATATCCAACGCACTGAAAGTTGATGCCAACCCCACAATATCAGCGCAAAAATAGCCACCGTATAGAACACAATATGCTGCATCGGCACATCGTCGATAGCGCCTAAAATCGCGCTCACACCGGCGACTATAACCGCGATAACAAAACCGAGCCATTTGTAGAAAGAATATATCGCTCTAGACTTCATCGCTTATCCTTCCCACTGGCTGATAGCCCGATCACGACGCTGCTTGACGATATAGGTCCCGATGATGTGCATGACGTTTGGCGCAGCAATAATCGCGATGCCAATCACCAGAATTATTTGCCAGAGAGGAATCCCTACGGCATAAAACAGACCACCCCAGATGAAGGATGCCATGACAGGAATATACCAGTAACGCCAGAAACTTCGGAAGCTGAATTCACCCATCGCAATCTGCAAAAACACATGCAACATGACGATAATGAACGCGCTATAAGCGACTTGCATATAAGCATCCATACGATCTTCAGCATCGCCGACAGTTATAACCGGAGATGTATATTTGATATCAGCAGTAGCAGAAACTGGCTTGGCTGGTGCCAGAACCGATGCTGCATATCTTGACGTCTGGCTCGTGGCTTGTTCGTCTATTGCTATATTGTTTGGCTCAGTGAAAAAATAGACCGATATAATCGCCAGCACTCCGATCGAGATAATAAACACATTGGAAATATTGCTGAATTTGGTGTGGAGTAATGGAGCGATAAGTATGAACAGGCCAGTGCCAACCAATACAACGGCGTAAATATCACCCGGTAAATTACCGACGAGATAACCCTGCTCAAACCCATCAAAGAACAACGCACCAATGGCGACAATCGCTACAACAGCGGCAAATAATAAAGAAGCCACTCGCTTGGTACGAACACTGACATGCGGCAACATCACCAGAATGATTAAAGAGGCTAATAGCACCACGCCAGTGATGCTGATTACCGCGTAAGAAGATTCAACTAAATCCTGATCCAGGCTGACAGCACTGCTATCGAAGCTTTCCACTGCATCGTAATTGGGCATATAGGCATCAAGACCTGTCGGAGCCATTTCGATTACGGTAGTTGCCTGTACATCATTTGGCTTATCAGGATTGAAAATTAAACCAAGTGCCGTGATTACCAGAATAATCATGAACCCAATCATCGATGCATTGAAGTGTTTGACCAGTTGACGGAAAGCGTAACTGACAACAACCAAACCGATAATAACGAACAGAATATAGGTTCCCGCTGAGTAAGCATCAGCACTGGCAGCAGTTCCTTGAACGACACCACCGTCACTTAATATAATGACCGAAGAAGCCGCAAAACCAACCAATGGCGCCAATTGCTGATCCATAGAGGTATGCATAATAACGCCGAGTGCGATCACCGCGAGAATCACAAAAAATACCAGCGGTGACAGATTGCTTATGTACTTTCGTAACTGCGGTACGGCCACGCTTATAAGCAGAGACACAACCAGCATGACACCGTAAGCCAGGTCGGTAACATAACTTTGCACGGTGCCGAAATTGAATGTCGATAAAGCGTAGGTAATCAGATATATATTGAGTGCACCGAGTAGAGAACCGAAAGCTCCACCCCGACCACCTGCCAGATTGGCGCCACCCAATACCAATGCCGTAACTGCCATTAATGTGTAAGTGGTCCCCTGAGATGGATCACCCGAGCTAATTAGCGCAGTAAAGGCAATCGCTGCTAAACCCGCATATATACCGCCAATCACATGTGCGCCCAGTCGAACCATATTGATACGCACACCACTGGTATAAGCCGCGCGTTCATCCGAGCCCATCAGGCGTAAATGTCCGAAAAATGCAGTTCGTGCAATCAGGTACCAGGCGGCCGTCGCCAATACCAGTATCACCAGCGTGGCGGAAAATATGGTTGTGCCCGCTCCCCAGGGAAACATCCATTCCGGTGCCACGCCTCCGGGCCTTGGCATAACTATTAAGTTCAATCCGACTAACGCTAGATAGCCACTCAGTGTAACTATAATTGGCTGTACTCGAACAAAGATAATGATCAACCCGACAAACAATTGATAGGCGACACCTACACCCATTGCATAAAGAAAAAAGGCGATGGGAGAATCCATAAACCCAGCGGCATGTAACTGAATCATGCCGACATTGATAAAGCCAATTAGTGGGCCTATCGATAGATCAACACCGGCGCGACCGGCCATGACAATTATAGTGAGCGCATAGGTTGCCAGTATCAGCGGCGCAACCACGATCACGGCGCTACCGATACCCGCACTCGATATTAAATTAGGCCCCCGAATAACGGCAAATATGAGCAGTATGAAAAATATTAATATCGGCACCATTAAATAGGTGTCGTTTCCTGCGCCTGATTTTTTGCTGACCAGTTCGCTCATGTCAGAAATACCGAACCTTTATACTTTTGCTGTTTTTATCTTTGCTACTGGACTGTTTATCAAAGTCGATAATTTTTATAAAACCAACATCGGCTCCGGTAAGCGGTGCCGGAGTGTCTCGAATGACTTCGGGGGCAGGCTGTTTGTTGGTTTGGGTACGATTTTGCTCTCCGGATTTATCAGTGACATGTTTTTTAGTTTCGGTAATTACCGCCTCTACCAGGACCGGTCGTGGTTCGGTCGAGCGACTTGATGTACTAACTCGCTCACTTGCACGCGTTCCTCGTAATGCGCGCGTTGCGGCTTCATCCACTTCCAGTGTTTCAATACTTTTGATTATCACTCCATAATCTTCACGGGCACCTTCCAGTGAAACCAGACTATTTCGAACATCACGGACTACTTTCTCAACAGGTCGCTGAAACGGGTCGCCATAACCACCGCCGCCGGGATTTTTGTTCGAGGCAGTTTCACCTGGATTAATGGTTGCGATAACATTTTTACGCGTGATTTCAATTTCTCCACCCCGGTTAAACTCTACTCGACCAACTTTGGAATCGATCATTGTCGAATAGGCATTCGCTGCACCCATTGCTGGTAATCGTCGACCTTCTCCAAACATAACAAACGTCATCGGTTCGTCGATTGGTTCGACTTCCCAACAGGTGCCAGAGCCGCCACGAAATTTCCCCGCACCACCGGAATCGGTCATTAAGCTGTATTGGTGAATAATTATTGGATAGGAATATTCCAGCAATTCGACATCGCCCGACGTTAACGCTCCAAAACAGGATTGCGGGCCACAGGCGTGCCAACCATCTTGTTGCGGAGTGGCACCAGCACCAGAAATCAAGGTCGCTAATACCATGGTGACGTACTCTTCCTGTGTCTGAGAATTCCAACCGGCTATGTTGCAACCGTTGGTATGACCCCAGGAGGCACTTACCCGATCTGGCGCACCCTGTTCAAAGGCCAGACGAACAGCGTCAGTAAGTGTTTCCATTGGTGTCGTCGTACAGTTCACATGCGGTGCAGGTTCTTTGGCATTACAGAGTGTTCCCTTTTCACCCATATCAACCGTTACACAACGATATAGGCCTTCGTTGTAAGGCGGTGGTAATTGCGCGAACATCATCATGCCGAGATAAACACCAGAATAGGAATTACCCTCGTATGAGTTGATAAAATAGGGCACTTGCGGCGGGCTGGTAATTCGAATGTGGCAACTATCACCTGTTACGGTCAAATTGGCACTAATGTCCATATCGCCAAAATCATGTCCGGCATCTTCGAGTACAGCAGTGCCTGAATATTCACCATCGGGGATCTCGTTCACCAAAGATCGCATATGCCGATCGGCCATCGATAACAACTCTTCAATACAGTCCTTTACCTGTTCAGCACCATATTTTTCCATCATATTGAGCAAGTTACGCTCACCAACCTGGCAGGCACCGATGAGTGCATTGAAGTCGCCTTCCTGATCTCTACGCGCTCGCATATTGGTGAGTAACATGTTGAGAATGTCTTTTCGCGGAACGCCTTTATCCCATAGTTTTATTGGTGGAACGCGCAAACCCTCAGCATAAATTTCTTTTGCATCGGGGTTATAACCAGCGGGTACCGGCCCGCCGATATCGGTGAGGTGGCCTTTGCACACCGTCCAGAAAACATGTTCGCCCTTATAAAAAACCGGCTTGTACATACACATGTCAATGATATGGCTACCCATATATTCTGGATCGTTATGCAGCAATAAATCACCTTCGTGTATATCGCCTTCAAAAAAGCCGGAAACCGCTTTCATCGCCGGCATCAGGGAACCGAGGTGAATGGGAATATCCTGCCCCTGCATGATCATTTCGGGTTTTGCATTAAACATTGCGGTGGAATAATCGTGCGCCAGATTAAACACGCTGGAACGGCCTGTTTTCTCCAGTGCCTGCGTCATTTCACGCTGTGTCGTTTCGAGTACACCTCGCACTACCGATAATGTGATTGGATCGACTTTCGACGTCATTATTTCACCCTCGTAATGACATAGGATGCACTTTTGTGTAATTCGACCTGCCAGCCAGGCTGAACAACTATAGTCGCAGTCTCTTCTTCGATGACTGCCGGTCCAATGAAACGATTCCCTGCACTGATTTTTGCACCATCGTACACCGGCACGCTGGTGGCTTTGCCATCGTCAGAAAATATGAGATCGCGATGTGCCTTGATTGCATCCTCAATTCGGGAAGTACCTGTTAGCTCAGCCGGATTCGGACGTTCGACCCGGCCATACATGGTGCTTTCGATATTTACCAGTTCAACTGGATTATGCCTTTCCGAATAGGTAAAGAGCTGCTCGTGACGATCATGGAAGGCGTTTTTGACCTCTTCTATGGTGTCAGCGGTGATTTCAAATGAACCGATATCAACCGTACATTCGTGAATCTGACCGACGTAACGCATTTCCATACTGCGCTGGATATCGATATCCTTATCAGCAAAACCGTCAGAATTAAGATGCTCGATACCTTTAGTTTCGATATCTTTAAACAGGGCATTGATTCGGGAAAAAGTTTCATTCCCTTCGAGTCGTACCGGAATTGTCGCCATATAGTTGTATTTCACGTCTGAAATAATCTGCCCGTAAGCGCATAAACCCGAGGACAGCTTTGACGCGACAATCGTATCTATACCCATTTCGGTCGCCAGTGCAGTGATATGAGCACCGGTCGCCCCGCCCGCTGCTACCAGCACAAAATCACGTGGATCGTAGCCTCGCTCAACCGAAACACGGCGAATACCGTTTACCATGTTGTTATTGACGATGGTAAACATGCCATGCGCGGCTTTTTCGACCGAAATATTGAGTGGCCGGGCTATTTTTTCTTCAATGGCGCGATAAGAAAGATTTTTATCCAAAGGCAACTTGCCCCCGACCAGTCCTTCAGGGTTCAAATAACCTAATACCAGGTTGGCATCGGACACAGTCGGATCCGTTCCACCTCGGCTATAACAGGCCGGCCCGGGATCCGATCCCGCGCTTTGCGGTCCCATTTGCAGAAGGCCCATATCATCGATCCAACCTATTGAGCCACCACCGGCGCCCAGAGTTTCTACCTGGATCATAGGTACTCCAATTCGATAGCGCAGGAAATCGATATTTTTATTCAGATTGGTATTGCCATCTCTTGCCAGAGTGATATCAAACGAGGTACCACCCATATCAACCGTGATGACATTATTATAATTAAATGGTGCACATACCGATAAAGCCGCTTGCGGTGCCGAAGCGGGCCCTGAATTAATCGCGTATACCGAACGGTCTGTCATTGCCTGACCAATCGCGAGGCCACCATTGGACTGAAAATAGCGAACCGGATTAACCGCACCAAGCTGGTGAAAATATTCGTCAATCGCAGTGACGTAAGTTTTTATAATCGGAGCAAGATAGGCATTGGTTACGGCAGTCGATGCCCGCGTGTATTCGCGGATTTGCGGGTAAAGTTCGCTACCAACAGTAAGAATAATCCCCGGCATCATTTCGCGCACGATTTCCGCAGCACGAATTTCATGCTTCGGATTTAACACCGACCAGATAAACGATATCGCTACTGCTTCAACACCTTCCTTTATAAAGTGTCGGCATGCCTCGCGAACATCTTCTTCCTGCATGGATGTCCTAATCTCGCCGGTAGATATAATGCGCTCACGAACTCCGCATCGTAGGTATCGAGGCACTAGCATCACGGCTGGTGGATATTCTGGATCGTAGCGATAACCATCTTCCTTGTGACCCAGGCGAATCTCAATTGAATCCTGATGACCCTCGGTAGAAATCAAACCGACTTTGGCACCCTTATGCTGAATCAAAGCATTGAGTCCAACCGTAGTCCCGTTAATACACAGGTCGCATTGAGAAATCACTTCTTTAGGGGTGATCCCAAGATTTTCTCCGATAAGCTGTAAACCGCTTTTTATCGCTTCAGTAGGATCGTTTGGCGTCGATAGTGTTTTGTAAATATCGACTCGCCCTGCTGATCGATCCGCCAGCACGAAATCAGTGAATGTTCCGCCAGCATCGATACCGAGCCTATAAGGGGTACGCATATTTCTTTGATTTCTACTCGTTTGCTGCATCATGATTATTCGAAGTACCTGGTTTTGATATGATTTTCCCCCTGTTGAGGCCAATTCATTTCTCTGGATTGCTCTTTATCAAAATCGATTATTTTGATGTGGTTGGTTTCGGTTATTGGTTTTATTACTTCTAAATCACCTGCCGATGGTTTATTCATTTCACCCATCACCAACTCCAGCTCTCTAAACCGACTACTATCACTGTCGGTATAAGACAGATCAATCTCAATAACTTTATTGATCTCTTCATTTGAACTGAGATAGCGGGTATCAGGAAACTCCATCAACCTTTCGAAAATCACATCATCTTCATGGCTATATTTATTTTCCTCGCCCATACGCTACTCGAAATAAGATACTTTTATCTTGTCACGCTCATCCATAGAGCCTTGGTGCTGCTCATCGAAATCAACTATCTTGATATGATTTATATCAGCACCCCTGCGTACCTGAGGATTTTTATTTTCGTTGGCTACAGACTTCGCTTGATGTGGCAATCCTGTATCGATGGGATTCTGGTCTTCGTTACCGTCGCTTAAACCCTGTTTTCTAACCTGCCCGAACATACCTTCAAGAATACCCACTGGCTCGACATCGTCGTCGATAAACGTGTCGAATATGCTGCCGTTTCGAAACACCAGAACCCGCGAGCAAAAGCCGATAAACTCTTCGAGTTCGCTGGACATATAAATAACCGAGTTACCTTCATCGGCAAACTCACGTAAATGCTTGTACAGATCCCGCTTGGTATCGACATCGATGCCTCGTGCTGGATCGTTGAGCACCAGGATTTTCGGGTGTAATGCAAATGATCGCCCGATGACGACTTTTTGTTGATTGCCACCACTAAGCGAAGTGATCAAATCTGATTTCTGTCCTGTTTTTATCGATAGGCGATCTACTTCCCAGTCGAATATGTCTGACAACCCCATCCAGTCGATGAAACGGACGCCCGGAACATGAGTATTGGTTCGGTATAGAGGGATTAATAGATTTTCAAAAATACTGAGATTAGGCAGAATACCCTCGCGCTTACGATCTCCAGATACGAATGAAATACCATGAACTTTTGCTTCATCCAGACTTTTCAGGGCAGTGTATTCAGCACCTTGATTTTTGACCTCGGGATAACCCTCCCTCGCTGCTTCGATACCCGCAAGTATGCGAACAAAGTCATCCTGTCCATGACCATCAAGCCCGGTAATGCCTACAATTTCACCTTTCAGTAAACCAAAATCTACCAGCTCACCTTCATCCCAGACTTTCATCTGCCGTGTTCTGAGAGTCACTTCACGACTGGTCGTCTTATTCGCTACTTCCGTTTTTGACCCACCAGACTCAGATCTGCCAGACATCAAACTGAGTAAATTTTCTTCGGTAATTTCACTCTTTGACAAAACACCTACATCTTTACCATCGCGCATGACCGTGGCGCGATCACTGATTCGAATCAGTTCGGCAATCCGGTGGGTTACGATAAGTATTGCGGCCCCCCTGTCACGGAGCTCACGCATTTTATTGAACAATCTTTCAGTCGAATCGAAATCGAGAGCAGCAGAAGATTCATCCAGGATAAGAACTTTTGGTTCGGTTAATAATGCTCGACCGATGGTAATCCAGGCTTTGATACTAAGTGGCAAACTACCGGCTGGCATGAGCACGTCGATATCTTCATCAGCGAGTTCGCGCATTAAAGACTGTGCTCTTGAAATTTTTTCCGAAGTCGGCATCGACCTGGTCCAGAAACCATCGACGCCGGTAAACAGGTTATCTACTACCGAAGCCTCGTCGGCTATCATGACTTCCTGGAATACTGTAGCTATGCCAATCGCTTTCGATTCAGATGGTGATGACGGGTGATGCCCCAGAATGGAGACCTTGCCGGAATCGAGTGGCAATACACCGGATAAAACCTTAGCCAGCGTACTCTTGCCGCAACCATTACCGCCGACAATCGCATGTATTTCACCAAAATTGGCGCTGAATGAACATCCATCCAGCGCCCTGGTTACATCAAATGATTTATGCGCATCTTTAACGTAAAGCTCACCCGGGAAAGTTGACAGTGCTTCCGTCGATTGACTGGAAACACTATCATTAAATCCCTTAAGTGCGGGGTTGTGCTCACTACTCATGTGCTGCACTGACTGGGCCCGGGGATCTCTTAAAGCCTACGGCTTGTATTTTTCAGGATCCGCAGGACGTAAGAAAAACTTGTCCAGATATTCTTTTCCACCCCACGTCTCGATACCAACATGCAACCAGTCGGTAGAATTACGGTCGCAGTTTTCATCGAGCAGTGCCTTGATATCGTCGTAACTCGATTTAATCGTAGGCACCAGAATCGATTGAATTTTAGGCCCCTGGCCCTGCATGGTACGCATCATGATATTCCAGCCGAGCTCGATATCGTCACCTGGCGGCCAGGTTTGAATCGCAGCGCTAATATATTCAGGGTTATTTCGCCAATAACACAGCGCACCCAATTCTCCACCAATCGATAATGGCGGAATTTTCCGCCCTGATTGCAGTAAAGCCTGGATAACGCCGGTTTCACCCGAAGACTGCACAGCAATACCATCTAGCTGCTGTGGATGGGTAGCCAGCCATTTCTGTGTTTCAGCCTGACCCACCTGTGAAGTCCACATATGCGCGATATTGCCGACTACCTTGATATCTGGAGATTGCGCCAGACCATCTAACACACCACGGTTTTGAGAATCTGAGGCAGAAGCTCCGGGAATCCCTTCAATAACCAGAATATTCCCTTTTTCGTCAATTTCTTCTGCCATCCACCGGCCTATATCATAACCTGCCTTATGATAGTTAACCGAAGAGTTAACCGCGTAAGGAGATGTCAGATATCCAGTAAATGAAAACGTTGGGACGCCCTTATCATAAGCATATTTAACAGTTTGATTGAGTGCCGTCGGATTAGAACAACAAACAATTATGGCATCGACACCCTGGTCAACCAATTGACGCATCTGCTGAATTTGCAAAGAATCTTTCAGGTTCGACTGAGTAACAATGATGTCTTTAACCAGACCGAGCTTTTGCCATTTCGGCAGCAGTTCTCCCAGCAATCGCTGAATCGCACCTTTACGCCAGGTATTTCCGGCATAGCTACTGGCATAGCCAATTGTCCATGGTGGCGGATTTTTAGTTTTCCAGTTTCTGTACAAACTGGCTTCTATGGGCTGTGCTGGATCGGTTAATTTCGGATCGTATAACTCTGCCCGAATATCAGCGGGAATTTCATCAAGTCCCGCCGCAAATGATACAGATGTAAATCCAAGTGATAACACAAAAAATACGACTAGCTGAATAGCTTTATTCACAATAAATCCTCCAAAACTTTGATACGTGATTGAAAACATGGAAAGTTCTGAATTCAAGCCGGTAGCCAGTACTTATTGTAGTTCTACCATGCGAGCAACTACCTGCCTGTACACAGATATATTTTAACTTCGGATTACTGTCTTGTGTCTTGATTTAATATTTTTATATGTCTTTAGTTATAATATATATACTTTCGACCACTATCTTACATATATAACTTAAGAATGCAATAATTCGCATGACAGAAGAAATGAGCCAATTTCTGACTGGTGTTAACTACTGACTAATAGCCATAACATGCGGAATTCATGAAGAAACTAAGCACGACTTTCAATCGACTGTCCCTTGATCAAAAGGTTATAGCTCTGATCGTCATTGAAGTTGTGGTATTTTGTGTTATCACCTGGGTCGCCTATATACAGGTCAAAACAGTCGGTAACGAAGTCAGGCAGACCAATTACGTTATTACCCCACTATCGGATTCAACTAGAACCATCCAGGCTAAAATCGACGAGATGCGCCTGAATGTGCAAATAATTTCCGTCAATAAATTTCAAACCGATATTCAACAAGTAAACAACTCTATTTATGAAGCTGCCTTTAGCAGCTACCAGCGAAGCTGGGAGAATCTAACCGAAGAATTTAAAACCTTTAAAGTATTTATCCGTAAACCGGATTCGCAACGAACCGAGCAGGTCAATATACTCGCTCTCTACACCGACAACCTGCTTGAAAAATTGTCTGATTTAGCCGCTGCCGTACAAAACCACCGTTCCGCGCTAATACAAATTTCCAAAAACGTTACAGCGCAACCTCACGCTAGAAAAACAATAGATTTGGGACATTTGATTCAAGTTGATGCAATATTGGAAGACAGCCTGAAAGCTTTGATTAAGGAGTTCAGAGCAATGCGCCATGCCGCAAACAAGCATTCAATCTATGTCGAACGCGTCGCTATCGGATTTATTGTTTTAACCTCGATTGCAGCATTCATATTCTTTATAACTATTTTGCTCTTAATTGTGCGAAAAAATATTTCGAAACCGCTGCAATTACTCACCGATACCATAAACGCTTTTACTGCACTACATAAAGTCGACGAATCAGAATTCGAAAAAGTAATCATGCAAAGGGGCGACGAACTAGGACGGTTAAGCCGAAGTTTTAACCGCCTTAAATACGACCTCTGGAGCCAGGGCCAGGATCTTCACGACGCCAAGGACGAAGCCGAAAAAGCCAATCGGGCAAAAACAGATTTCCTTGCCGCTGCCAGCCATGATTTACGCCAGCCATTGCACGCCATGCAAATGTATATCGCCGCTTTACGGCAGAAAACAGATAATCCTGAAGCTTTCAAAATCATTGAAAATATTGATGCCGTATCGGTATCGACAGCGAGACTGCTGAGCGCCCTGCTCGATGTTTCTCAACTAGAATCTGGGGCGATAAAACCACAATTCGAAGACTTCGCTATCCAGGATATACTGCGGCGCGTTTACCGCTCGTTTTCACCCACAGCAAAGCAAAAAAACCTGGATTTTCGCCTGATGCCCTGCAGCGCTTCTGTTAACAGCGATCCTGTTCTACTGGAAAGAATACTGGGCAATTTCATGTCAAATGCGGTGCGTTACACGCAGAATGGACGCGTCTTAATTGGTTGCCGGCGCCGCGCCAATCATATATCGATCGAAGTCTGGGATACAGGCTGCGGCATAGCTGAAAACGAAACTCAGTCGATTTTTGAAGACTTTCATCAAATTGATAACCTCGAAAGAGATAGAAGCAAGGGACTGGGACTTGGTCTGGGAATTGCTCAACGCCTCACCACCTGTTTAGGTCATGAAATAGAATGCGACTCAGTTGTTGGCCTTGGATCAAGGTTCGCCGTGTTAGTCGCAGCAGGCAAATTACAGCCGGAAATAGAATCGGAAGTCATGCAGCTGGAAAACAGACCCTGGGATTTATCCAATGTTTGTGTGCTGCTAATAGAAGACGACAAGGAAGTACTTCAGGCAACTCAGCAATTACTGATTACATGGGGATGTAAGGTATATCTGGGGCGTCACCTGGACGATGTTCTACGAGTCATCGAAGAACCCAATATTTCGATACCCAATATCATCATCGCCGACAATCGCCTGCCGGGCGATGCCAATGGCATGGAAGTCTCCACCCGGGTGCAACTAGTGCTCGGACGCGCCATTCCAACCGTCATCGTTACCGGTGACGTAGAAGAAAGTCATATTAGGAACATTGCCGACCAGGGCTATCGTGTTTTAACCAAGCCCGTGCAACCAGCCAAATTGCGTGCGCTGATTTCGCATTTGGCTAAACCGTGATAAAGATGCTTCAAGTGTACTAGTTGTTTTTTGATCTTATAGGCGTTGTTTAATTTGCTCTTGCCTGAATGGCTGCTTAGGGTAATATTCTGTTGAAAAACTCCAAATTTCTCTAGATGATATATTTATTTTCGATTTCACGGATTTTAAAATTTAGCATACGGGGAGAGACCAAGAATCAACAATCTCTCCTAACAAAGCAACAGGTGAGCTTGCGTAGCCAGTACCGTGAGAAGCTTAGAATGTTTTTTTTCTGCAGAAAAACAGACCTCCATTTTTATTGAGTTTTTCAACAGTATCGGTAAGAGAGCTGCCAACTGAGCGTTTGGATTGTGAAAGGCGACAAAGTGCCCAGGGTGTGTGAAAACTCCATCATGAGGTATAATCATACTTTCCAATTGATGGGCTAACCAATGAGTAGATTCATTGAAGGAGCATGCCGATCCCAGGCCACATTATTCCCCGAACGTCTGGACGATTACCTGACCGAAGAAAACCCGATCCGAGTTATTGATGCTTTCGTCGATAGCCTCGAACTTTCGAATTTTGGGTTCAAGACAATACCCGCTGATACCGGCCGTCCAGCCTATCATCCGTCTACGATGCTCAAGCTTTATGTTTACGGATACTTAAACCGTATTCAATCATCGCGTCGACTGGAACGAGAGGCAGACCGTAATGTCGAACTGATGTGGTTGCTGGGTCGACTGGCGCCGGACTTTAAAACGATTGCTGATTTCAGAAAAGACAACGGTAAGGGTATCAAGAACACCTGTCGTGCCTTCATTGATATTTGCCGTCACCTGAACATGTTTTCCGATGCGGTAGTTGCCATTGATGGTAGTAAATTCAAGGCGGTCAACAGTAAGGAAAATAACTACACCCCGAAGAAACTCCAGTTCCATATCGACCGGGTTGAAAGGCATATCGATAATTACCTGCAACAACTGGATGATTCGGACAAAGAGACCGAGCAGCATGTTGATGGCACGCCCATTCAGGAAAAGATAACCTGGCTTAAGCAACGGCTGGCTGAAT
>JAUVCH010000170.1 GCA_030595795.1 Gammaproteobacteria bacterium | reverse complement strand
TGAGCTTCCCCCTTCAGTAGAGATTCTATTTAATCTGGTAAATTGATTAGCTACCTAGAATTTATAATTCCGATTGTCTATTACTTAGATAAAGGACAAAAAACATGACAGACAATAATTCCGCTTTCATCGGAGATATCCCCCAGAACTATGAAAAATATATGGGCCCTTTGATCTTTCGGGAATATGCCGAAGACCTGGCGAGCCGTGTTTCTGTCCCACCCGGTGGTGTACTACTAGAAATTGCTGCTGGCACAGGGATGGCCACTCGCCAGCTTCGCGATGCGATGGATTCGGACGAGCGAATCGTTGTAACAGATTTGAATGAAGACATGCTTAATATCGCTAAAACAAAATTCAACAAAGATGAAAACATTGAGTTTCAGACTGCCGATGCTTTGAACTTACCTTTTGAGGATGGGTCTTTTGATGCAGTCGTTTGCCAGTTTAGTGTCATGTTTTTTCCTGACAAATTACTGGCCTTACAGGAAGCCGCACGCGTGTTGAAACCCGGTGGACTATTTTATTTTAATATCTGGGATTCGTTTGAGCACAACCATCTCGTGCGCATGGTTAACAAAACAGTTACCGGGTGTCTGCCGGATAACCCACCTACTTTTTATCAGGTGCCTTATGGCTACTATGATATCGATGTGATCAAAAACCTATTGTTCCAGGCCGGATTTGGAGCGATTGATATATCGGTACTGCCACGAACCAGCTCAGCCATGGAGGCCCGCCATGTTGCCCTCGGCTATGTGATGGGTAATCCGACCTGTTCTCATATAAAGCAGACGGCACCTGAGTCGTTAGAGGATATTGTAAATGCTGTTGAGAAGGCTATTGGGGAGAAGTTTGGGTTTACCGCTATTAGCGCAAAGATGCAGGCGATAGTTTTTCAGGCGGAGTATTCGGGGTAGGCGGCTGCTCTGGTTCACTGATGCCCAGCAATTCCCATAAACTTCTTCCGATAAAGCGCAGGCGTTATCCCAACCTTCCGTTTAAACAAACGTCGAAATGATGCTGGGTCTTCGTAACCGACTGTTACGCTAATTTCATCTACACTGGTATTTTTGGTTTCCAGTAGATTCTTGGCCGACTCGATTCTGAGATTTTGCACGTAGTCTATTGGCTGGTAGTTAGTGGCTTCTCGAAAACGGCGAGCGAAGGTACGTGGCTGAAGTCCGGATCGCTTTGTCATTTGCGCTACCGGGTTAGGACTGTTCAGGTTTGCGGCCATCCAGCTTTGACTATCGCTAATAATTGCATCACTGGTTTGATATTGTTGCGTCATCGCAGCGAAAGGTAATTGGCCTTCTGTATGGGTTGACAGAAGGAATACCTTCGCCGTGTAAATAGCGTGTTGCAGGCCGCAAAAATGCTCAATCAAATAGATAGCCAGGTCCTGCCATGCAGTTACACCACCGGTTGTGATCAAGCGTTTATGTTCGGCTGAAAAATTAATAATGGCGTCTTCTCGCCACCTGATGTCTGGATAGTGTTCGGCAAACATGTGTCGATAGGCCCAGTGGCCGGATATTTCATGGCCGTTAAGCAACCCAGTTTCTGCCAGTACCGCAGACCCGGAACATACGGACGTCAAAAGAGCATCTTTGGCATACATACGCTTTAACCATGCAACTTCGGCTACATAGGTGCTTTTGGGTGGCGTATCGATGGGGGTGTACATATCGCATACGATAATGGCATCGGTCTGAGAAATATCGTCAATGCCGAGGTGAGGTTCGACCAGGATGTCACCGGCACATCGAAATATCTCGTTCGATTTAGCAACAATTTTAATATCGAGCAACTCGTCATCAGGAACACCGCTTACCATGTCTGAGAACGCTGAGCCAACGGTGCTCAGCACATCATAAAGACCATACAGCACACCGGGTGACGTTTCTGCGGAGGCTAACAGACAAATTTGAGGTTTGGTTTCGATATTCAAAATGCAATCCCTGTGAACATTTATGCCGATTTGCCTAGATCTTGTAACTTATGACATGGCAAGGTGCTTTTTTGCCTTGTTTTTGTGATTTTTGCCAATTGTCACTGGTTTGAACAATACCATAAAATTCTGTTACATCGGAAACTTAAACCAGGAGAGGAAGTCGTGAGTAATACTTTAGTTAATTTAAAAAATGTTATCCAGGGAACAGTGTTAGAACCAAGCGACTCTGATTATGACAAGGCTCGCATGGTCTGGAATGCCATGATTGATAGAAAACCGGCGCTCATCGTTCAATGTAAATCAACATCGGATGTCGTCGAAGCGGTGAACTATGCACGACAGTCTAACACTCCGATTTCGATTCGTGGCGGTGGTCATAATGTAGCGGGTCACGCCGTTTGTGATGATGGAATCATGATCGATTTATCACTGATGCGGCATGTTGAAGTCGATATAGACGGGAAAACTGCCCTTGTCGATGGTGGCTGTATTTGGCGTGATGTTGACGAAGCTACTCAAAAATATGGCCTTGCAACACCCGGCGGTCTCATCTCGGATACTGGTGTCGCCGGGCTAACTCTCTCCGGCGGTATAGGGTGGTTAAGAAGTCGATATGGGCTTTGTATAGACAATATGATTTCAGCGAAAGTAGTTACTGCTAGTGGAGAGGTATTAACTGCTAGCGAGTCGGAAAATGCTAATCTTTTCTGGGCTTTACGAGGCGGTGGTGGCAATTTTGGTATCGTTACTCGATTCGAGTTCAAATTACATAAAGTCGGGCCAAAGGTAATGTTTTGCGCGCCGATTTATCCTTTCGAAGCGGGCGCTGAACCGATCCGGTTCTGGCGTGATTTTATGGCTGATAAGAATCACGACGTCGGTTCGACAATAGAGTTTGCAACGGTCCCTGAGGACGACGAGTTCCCCAAAGAAGCCTGGGGCAAAAAAGTCTATACAATTTATGCCGTCTACGCTGGCGATGCGGATGAAGGTGAAAAACTACTTCAACCACTGAGAGAATTGGGCGACATGGTGGCTGATTTTTCTGGTCATATGGATTATTGCGAACTGCAACAACTATACGATGCAATAATGCCAGCCGGTGAATATCGCTCTTACTGGAAATGCCATTATCTGAGTGGCCTATCAGATGAGGTAATCGATACTATTCTAGAGGGGTTTTCATCGACGCCATCCCCCAATACATTATCCTCGATCTGGAACTTTGGCGGTGCAACTGCCGATGTCGCCGCCGATGCTACCGCTTTTGGCGACCGCTCCATGCCCTATATGTTTTCCATGGATTCAGTCTGGCCGGATAAATCAGACGATGAGAAAAACATCAACTGGACGCGGGACTTCTGGAATCGAATGAAAGCCTATTCGGACAAAGGACGTATGTATCTGAATTTTCCAGGGCAGGGTGAAGAGGGCGCTAAATTGCTGGAAGATACTTTTGGTGATAATTACGGCAAACTACAGTCGATCAAGAAGAAATACGATCCGGATAATTTGTTTCGCTTTAATCAGAATATTGAGCCTGCTTAAGCTGGAGATAACGAAGATGTTAGGCATTAAACGAATTAACAACAACGCTTCATCCGAAGAGCTATGTAACCTGCTGGAAAGTGACGGTGCAGTGATAGTGGAAGATATTCTCACTGCAGAACAGCTAGCGAATCTCAACGCCGAACTAGATGCTCATGTCACAAAAACGGGTCCAGGACTACGAAATCCATCGGCCGAAGCAATGATTGAATTCTACGGCCAGTCGACTATTCGTATTGATGGCTTGCCCGCTAAGTCTCCCACTTTTCTTGAAGCCATGCTATTACCGCAATTATGTCGAACGGCAGATCACTTTTTATTACCCAGTTGTGAAGACTATCTCCTCAATACAGGTCAACTGATAGAAATAGGCCCCGGGGAATCTGCTCAGGAATTGCACTACGACGAAAGCGCCTGGGAAGAGGTTCCTTCGCCGACGCCACAACTGGAAATAGAAGCCATGTTTGCACTGACCGATTTTACTGTTGCCAATGGTGCTACCAGGGTTGTGCCCGGTAGCCATCGTTGGTCGAAGGAGAGAAAGGCCAAACCTGAAGAAATTACACAGGCTGAAATGAAAGCAGGCTCGGCACTAATCTATCTTGGCACCGCCATTCAAGGTGGAGTAGCTAATGTAACTGATGAAGAAAAAAGAAGGGGCATGTTTTTAGGCTATGTCGTCGGTTGGCTTCGAACCGAAGAAAACATGTTTCTAACCGTGCCAATTGACAAGGTTCGTTCGATGCCGATACGCGTTCAGGAGCTAATGGGTTATAAGGCGCATCGTGCCATAGGTGTGGTTGACGTCGGCAGTCCTATGGTGCTCCTGGATTAGAACGAATGAACCATTAAAATTATATTCTAAATACCCAACCGCCGAGTATTCTGATCTACCAAACTGGCTTCCCATATTTTTTCGAAACTGTTGATATAAGACCTACATTCAAGTTTATTACTCGATTCAGAATTTCCTTCAAATCGAGCCGGGTCTTTGATTCGCATATAGGCCATGTCGTCGACGATTAACCAACTCTCATTAAATCTACGATCGGGTTCGGTCACCGTGGTCCGAATTTGAGCGAATGTAGGTAGCTTTTGAGCCAGATGGATTAAGAAATGACCCTGATTAGCAGCCACGCGAGTGTCGTGGGCTACTATGCGAATGTCAGTTTTCCGATTTCTGCTGGTGAGTGACGTAAGCTGTTGGTAAATTTCTCGGTCGTTGTATATTTCAGGCTCTAATCGCTGGCTGATAATGTAGACGCGCTGAGTCGCCAGTAGAATTAAATTACGCGCGCATTCCTTGCACTCGCTACGCCCATCTAATAAAACACTTGAGTTTTCTTCCATAACTTATTGTAAAGTATAAATAAAATAGTTTAAATATTATTCGATTTGCAAGATGGCGCTATTGTTAATCAAGGTAAGACATAATTTTGTCAAAGCCTTATCATCCTGCCACTGCTCAATTGAACCGAAACAAATAATCGAGTTGGAACATAGTTGCTGAACAAAATGTAGGTGGGTGTCTGTATACGGTAATTCAATCACCTGTCCATTGTAATAAAAGTGAATCTGAGAGTCCTGGCAATGATACAACATTTTGCTGTCTGGGTTGATGACCCAACTTTTCGTTTTTAATTGAGTAATATCAGTGATGATAACCGGATCAGCGGATTCACTCACGGCAGAATCCGATAACAGCTTCCCAACAGTATCTAACCAATGTTTTTGTGGTTGTTCGAGTAATTCCAAAACTAATAGACGAAATCGATCAATTTCGGTGTCGGTGATTTCACCAAAATGCCGCTTAGTCTCCAGGTCTGCATCGCTATAACGTTGAAGGCCCAGATCTTTTCTGTCGATTTCGAGCGTGAAAGATTCGAGTACATCAGCCGCAGTGGGCGCCCTAAATCCAATCGAGCAGGTCAGGCAGGGATCAATAGCTACGCCGTGATGGGCAATTCCTGGTGGCAAGTAGAGCATATCTCCCGGTTCGAGAATAGCCTGCTGATCGGCAATAAAATCTTGCATGATGGCGAGGTCGAGATCAGCTAGCAGGGCAGGGTTATTAACCCTCTTATCGGTATATTGCCAGTTCTTTTGTCCTTCCATCTGTAGCAAAAATACGTCGTATTCGTCGGTATGCGGGCCAACAGAGCCACCGGG
>JAUVCH010000137.1 GCA_030595795.1 Gammaproteobacteria bacterium | reverse complement strand
GCTGGCTGATGGCGCTACCGTCGAGGACTCGGTTAATGCCACGGTAACGAGCACGCCATACGCAGCCTTTCGACAGCTCGCACTCATCGACACTAAAGGCTCTACCAGCCTGTTTACCGGCGATGGCGTTCTTGGCTGTTTTTCTTCGGCACAGGGTAAGCACTGCGTCTCGGCTGGAAACCTGTTAGCCAATGAAAAGGTACCCGCCGCTATGATAGAAAGCTTCGAACATTCCAGTGGCTGTTTTGGCTTACGAGTTTTAAACGCCTTAAAAGCTGGTATCGATGCAGGCGGTGAAGCCGGACCGGTACACTCGGCCGGATTACTCATCGGTGGCGATGTATCCTGGCCACTGGCTGAGTTGCGTATCGACTGGGACGAAGACCCGATTGGCAAAATGTTTACCGGTTGGGAAGTCTACGAGCCGCAGATCGATGATTATATAACCCGCGCTATCCAGCCCGAAGAAGCACCCTCCTACGGCGTGCCCGGAGACCTCTGATGAGCCAGATATTAAACAGCGAAGATTTACTCGGACGCCTGATCTCTTACGACACCACAAGTACTACTTCAAATCTTGAGCTCATCGATTTTATACGCAATTATCTCGACAACTTTTCGATCCGATCCCAGCTAGTTTTTAGCGACGATAAAACCCGAGCCAATCTCTACGCAACGGTTGGGGCAGACGATATTGGCGGTGTCATGCTCTCCGGTCATACCGACGTAGTGCCGACCACAGGTCAGGACTGGCATAGCGACCCTTACCAGATTAAATCCGATGACCGCACTTTTTTTGGGCGTGGTGCCTGTGATATGAAAGGCTTTATTGCCTGCGTACTCGCAGGGGTACCGCTAATGGTTAAACAAAAATTAGCCACACCGATACACCTGGCATTTTCCTATGACGAAGAGACTGGTTGCGTCGGCGTGAAGAAGCTCATCGAGGCGATGCAAGGCTTTGAAGTAAAACCGAAGATCGGGATAATCGGCGAACCTACCGACATGGCAATGGTACTCGGACACAAGGGCAAAGCTGCTTTTCGCGTCGAAGTGATCGGCTCATCCTGCCACTCGGCGTATATTACCAGTGGTGTGAATGCTGTCGAATACGCCGCCAATTTGATTTCGTTCATCCGCAAAATGAATACCGGGGTGCAACAAAGCCACAAACTTGACGATACCTACACAGTCCCGCATTCAACTTTTCATGTCGGCAATATCAGCGGTGGCACCGCATTGAATATCGTACCCAAACAGTGCCAGTTCGAGTTTGAGATACGTAATTTACCTCAAGACCATCTCGATAAACTCATCCACGAAGTAAAACACTTTGCTAATGACGTTTTGTTAGCCGATATGCGGCAACGATTCGAAGACGCCGAGATAAGCTTTTCTCCCATTGCCAATTATCCTGGACTAAATACCGACAGCAAATCCAGTGTCATCGCCTACACGCAATCGATTAATCCGGTGAATCGCTTTGGCGACAATGTTAGTTTTGGTACAGAAGCTGGATTGTTCGACCAGCATCTGGGTATTAACAGTGTTGTTTGTGGCCCAGGTAGCATCGACCAGGCGCATAAGCCGGATGAGTTTGTGAGTCGTCAACAAATGCAATACTGCGATAGAATGATCGAAAATTTAGTCAATCAATGCCATAAAGCTTTCGAATTCGACCAGCCATAGGTATGCTTCCAGCCTATGTCTGAAAAAAATAATAACCCAGTTGCCGTGGGCTGGCGAGAATGGGTGGCTTTACCCGAACTGGGCCTACCGGCCATCAAAGCAAAAATCGATACCGGTGCCAAGACCTCAGCCTTGCACGCTTTTTATACCGATGTTTATGAAATAGACGGTATTAAAATGGTCAAATTCGGCATTCACCCGATCCAGAAAAAACTCGACCTGGCAGTCGATTGTCACTCTCCAATAAAAGATTATCGTGAAATTAGCGATTCTGGCGGGCATAAAGAAATGCGCTATGTAATCGAAACACTGATGGAAATCGGTGGACATCAATGGCCGATTGAATTGACTCTGACTAACCGTGATACTATGCGATTTCGCATGTTGCTCGGCCGTCGAGCCATGGAACAAAGAATGATTGTCGAACCGGGTGCCTCATACCTCAACGGTAAACTAAGCCCTCGCAAGTTGTATACAATAAAAACGGAGTCTAATTCATGAAAATCGCATTATTGTCGAGAAACCGAAAACTGTACTCTTCACGCCGAATTATTGAAGCGGCAGAGGAACGCGGGCACGAAATCCAGGTTATCGACGTCTTACGCGCCTACATGAATATCGCTTCGCATAAGCCAACAATCCATTATCGTGGCGAAATACTCGAAGGCTTCGATGCGGTCATCCCACGTATTGGCGCATCGGTCACGGCCTACGGCACATCAGTTTTACGCCAGTTCGAAGTGATGGGTGTCTCGCCGCTGAACGAGTCGGTAGCGATCTCCCGTTCTCGTGACAAGTTGCGCTCGTTGCAATTACTCTCGCGTAAAGGTATCGGCATGCCATTAACCGGTTATGCCAGCAAACCCGACAATATCAAAGACGTGATCAAAATGGTCGGCGGCGCACCCCTGGTGGTTAAACTCTTACAGGGCACTCAAGGCATCGGTGTGGTTCTCGCCGAGACCCAAAAAGCCGCCGAAAGCGTTATCGAAGGATTCATGGGCGTTAAGGCCGATATACTGGTACAGGAATTTATTAAGGAAGCTGGCGGCTCGGATATCCGCTGTTTTGTCATCGATGGTAAAGTGGTTGCAGCGATGAAACGTCAGGCTCCGAAGGGCGAATTTCGTTCCAACCTGCATCGCGGTGGCACATCAAGCCTGATTAAAATAACCCCGGAAGAACGATCTACCGCCGTACGCGCGGCACGTATCATGGGGCTTAACGTTGCCGGTGTCGACCTGCTCCGTTCCAACCATGGTCCAGTCGTCATGGAAGTAAACTCCAGCCCCGGACTCGAAGGCATCGAAGGCGCTACCGGTAAAGACGTCGCCGGCATGATTATTAGTTACATCGAAAAGAGCTGCACACCCGGTAAGACTAAAACACGCGGCAAGGGGTAAATTCGGCCACCATGCAGCCAGCTATCAAGATTGCCGGGGTCAGCATCGATCCCGGTAGTCGCCAGTCTATAGACATTCCTTTACCGAGTTTTTACACCCATAGTGCTGCGAGCATGCCGGTTCACGTTGTGCATGGCCGCAAACCGGGCCCCTGTCTACTGGTTTGCGCCGCAATCCATGGCGATGAGATCAATGGCGTTGAAATTATCCGTCGTATCCTCACTCACAAATTAATCGATAAGATTCAAGGCACTTTAATTGCTATACCCGTGGTGAACGTATTCGGATTCGTCTCCAAGTCGCGCTATTTACCCGACCGACGCGATTTAAATCGAGCTTTTCCCGGTTCCGAAAGCGGTTCGATGGCAGCACGCCTGGCCAATACCCTAATGACTGAAATTATTCCACATTGCAGTCACGTTATTGATTTGCATACCGGGGCAGTAAACCGGGAAAACTTACCTCAGATACGCGCCAAACTGAGCGACGAACCCGTTATCGAGGCAATGGCACGCGCATTCGGAGTTCCCGTCATATTGAATGCCAATCTGGTCGAGGGTACGTTCCGTGCCGCCGCTTGCGAACAGGATATACCGGTAATTCTCTACGAAGCGGGTGAAGCGTTACGCTTCGAGGAAGTCGCCATACGTGCCGGTGTTAAAGGCGTATTCGGCGTCATGTCACACCTTGGCATGCGACGCAAAAACGTTAAGCACAAAGAAACCAAAGCTCTCATCGCCAATGCCAGCCAATGGTTGCGGGCGGGACAAAGCGGCATTTTACGATCACTGGTTGCCTCGGGTTCGAAAGTCGAAGCCGGTGAAGTACTCGCCCATATCAACGATCCTCTCGGCGAAAATAGCGAAACCCTGTTAAGCCCGATTGCTGGAATTGTCATCGGAAAAACCAACCTGCCGTTAGTGTTCGAAGGTGAAGCGGTATTCCACATTGCCAGCTACGAGCAGGCAGATCATATATCAGATCACATCGAAGCCTATCATGAAGAACTGAACCCGATGAGCGATGCACAGGAAAGTGATGAACCGCCGTTGGTTTGATTGTATATGTGTGTCGTGACCGCCTGAACCTTCCCCAATCAGGTTATGCCAGCTTTTTCAGGATTCTGGACATGCGCTTTACCAGATTCGGAATGCGATTTTCGTGGGCACAGCAAAAGCCCAAAACTATGCCGGATCGGTTTAACGGCCCGATACAGTATACGGATAAAGGCAATGATTCGATTCCGGCATTCAACAAGGCACGATGGACAACCTGATCGTCCATACCATTTTTCAGCCAGGCTACAATGTGCATGCCGGCATCCGTTGCCTGAGGCTCAAGACTGTCTGTACAGTCGTTCATCAGGCATTCAAACAATACGTCCCGGCGTTCCCGATAAACACGGCGCATTTTTCTAATGTGCTCGATATAACGGCCATCGTCCATGAAACGGGATAAAGCCTGTTCAACTACCGCAGAGGAGCCATGCCCTAGCAGGCTTCCTGCCTTTGCAAAAGAGTCGACCAGTCCAGGCGGTACGACAACATAACCAGTTCGGATGGCCGCAAACATGGATTTCGAAAACGTACCGACGTAAAAGACCCTGCGCTCGCCATCCAGCGCGCTCAGGGCTGGCAATGGGCGCCCCCGATATCGGAATTCGCTGTCATAATCATCTTCGATGATCCAGGCATCGTTTTCATGCGCATAGTTGAGCAAGGTCAGCCGCCGCACAAGGCTCATTGTCGTTCCCAGCGGCTGCTGGTGTGACGGTGTTGTGAAGATAATGGCGGGAGGTGGATGATTATCGATGGCGAATTGAATGTCCAAACCTTCGCTATCTACCGGCACGGGCTCGATATTGGCCCCCATAATCTGCATCACATCTCTGCCGGCGATATGTCCCGGATTTTCATACCAGACCACATCACCCTTATTGAGCAGTACAAAAGCGATCAGCACGAACGCCTGCTGTGCGCCCGAAGTGATAATGATTTGCTCAGGATCCACTTGCATGCCACGAGCATCACTCAAATGCTTTGCAATCGAACCCCGAAGATCGGAGCTACCGTTGAGTTGGCCGTAACTGAGATGATGGCGTTGCTCGCATGTCATCGCATCTAGCAGGTATTTATTCCAGGTCTTGATTGGGAACATGTCCAGCGCCGGTACCCCAGGGCGAAATGGTTCGGTCTTGCCATGTCTTACGGTCGCTTTGGACAACATGATCGCCCGTGCTCGATCCGAAATCTCGATATCGGGAACTCTAATCCTGTGGCGGGGCCGTTTGAATTTTGGTATGGCTTCGAAGACCAGACCTTCAGCAACGAATGTCCCGGCGCCTGTCCTCGCCTGAGCATATCCCTCGGCGATCAGTTGTTCGTATACCGATTTCACTGTTATCCGTGACACACCGAGTTCCCGGCACAGTTCGCGAGTCGATGGCAGTTTCTGCCCCGGTGCAAGAGAGCCATGCAGTATCAAGCGTCGCAGGGAAGCATCAAGCTGACGGTATATCGGAACTCGTGAGTTTCTCTCAATGATAAATCCTGACAGTAACGCACCTCCCGGGGATTTAGCCACGGCATTCTCCAAATGGATCTATAAATACTAGAATAATGGGCATATCAATATGTCCATTATTGGATAGACTTAGAATTAATGCAAATACGGTAGCGAGTGCAAGAACCATGAGCAAGATCGAAAACTACCTCTTCCCTGGCGGACTTCACCTCCTGGCACGCTGGCAATCCGGCGATGCCGACGCGAAACGGGAATTAACAGAAATCTTCGATGCGGCCATTGCAGGAGATTTCGATGCAAGCTTCGCTGTGGCAGTACCCGCCAACGAAATCCATGCCACGGCCTCGGTGCATATGCTGGCACTGGCTGTATTACATGATTTGTATGGAATCGAATCGGCCGAGTATTACAAGACCGATGCATGGCGCTATGTTCGCGCAAACCTGACCGTTTGCCGTCTCCTGGGGGTTAAGAAACTGTACGTGACCTGGGCTCTTTATGCCTTCACTTGCGAACCCCTCGGCCAGAAAATGATGTATCCCGACAGGTTTCCGCCGGGCTGCGATCCGGATGAACCACTGATTAACAAGGATAACTGGAGGGATCTTGATACGCCGGATTTTACCACAAGCGTTCCAAAAGCCATTGACGACATCGTGCGTGTAACCGAGGAGCTTACCGGTCTGCCGCCATTGTTGCAGATCTCGGCACCTTACAGTTTCGCGGCGGATATATACGGCCAGGAGCCCCTGTTAGGCGATGTGGTTCACGACCCTGACAACGTCAACGCGCTGCTGGACCATCTTGCAGACAAGGTGCTCGGGCCATGGATGGATCATCATATCGAGACCTTTCCAAACGGCTGGATTGAATTGTCGGATGCCTCAGGTTCTCCTTTCTTCATCGGAGCGGAAAACTGCAAGAATATGGCAATCCGCGCCATCCAGTACATGATCAAGGATAAACCCTACGCCGACCGCATATTTGACAACAACTACCGTGGTGATTTTGTTTCACAGGTAAAGAAGAAGCCCCGTGGCTCGCGCCGTAGATCTTCCAGGGCAGAAACAACCGGCGGAATCAGCCTATTGGAGTTGACGGATTTGAAGGTCAGTGTCTGTCCGAAATTTATTATGCGCCTCGAGGCTGACAAGGTGGATGTCTCATTTTATGCGGATCAATCCATTCAACGTAACCTCCCCCTGACAGCAGGTATTGGCTCGCCTGAGATCGACCGCAACAGTATAGGTGACCTGGAAACCGCAAAATTGAGAATTACCGACTTCGCTCGATCCTATGTCGAATCGATAAAGCGTGTGTGTGAGACCATAGATCTGCCCGAAGACAATTTTGTCATGGATCCCTGGCCCAGCCACGTCTACTTTGAGGATGTCAACGCACAATCACAGTTTGAGCTTGTCGAACTTATTCTAAACGAAGTCAAAAAGGGTGGAACGTTTCAGACTAAATCGAAGCCGAGCATGAAGAACTGAACCCGATGAGCTTGATAGTGATGAACCACTGTGTTGGTATGGGTGGGGTTGCTATTTAACAATCAAACGACCTTCAGTAATTCAAAAGCAGGTTGCTTCGCCGCTTTTTTATCGAATGTTACCGTGTATTCGCAGCCACTAGCTTCGTTTACCCTGGCTAAGAGGTGATCAGGGAAATCCGCATTTGAATTACGATAATCACTCAGTGCCCGCCAGACAACCTCCGGCTTCATAACCTCTAACTGCCCTACCTGTAATAGCTGCTCAACAATCGTTGCGATTTCTTTCCGGCTTTGATGATAATTACTTTCCAGTACCCACGCGAGTTCACACAAAACAATTTGCCCGATAAAGCAGGGACTCTCTTCCGTACAATAGGTTTCTATATATTTAGACGCCTGCAATGCCTGTTTAACATCGTCCTGTACCAGATAGCGAACTAGTACATTGGTATCCAGACCCTTCAAAGCCGCCCTCCTCTTGCCTTGATAGCGGTTTTCATTTCATCAATGGATACCGCCTTTTTGGGTTTAGAGACTATGCCTTTCAAGGTGGTGACATGCCTGGTGACGGGTACAAAAGAAACGGCACCTAGATCATCAACTATGAAACTGACTTTATCCCCGCTATGTAAATCAAGCAAAGTCCGGATATCCCTGGGTATGGTAATTTGACCTTTACTGGTAATTGTTGCGGCTGGCATTGGCGCTCCTGCTATTGGCTTACAATACATTTCATTCCTTACTTTATAGCAAGGAATTACAATTATCTCAAGCCATCACTTCCCGCTTAACAGCTTCTTCCTTGATCGGCCAGTGCACCACAGCAGCAAAGATCCCCAGTGCCACGCCAATCCACCAGACAATATCGTAAGAGCCTGTTCGATCGTATAAGACCCCGCCAAGCCATATTCCGAGAAACGAACCCACCTGGTGTGAGAAGAACACAATGCCACCGAGCATACCGAGATATCGGGTTCCAAACATAGTCGCTACTAGCGCGTTAGTTGGTGGCACGGTGGAAAGCCATAACAAGCCCATGGCTATCGAAAACACGACGACGCTAGTCGGGCTCGCTGGGGTAATCAGGAAAATCGTGACAACAATCGATCGACCAATATAAATTAGCGCGAGAAATATCGGTTTAGAATAACGCTGACCGATAAAACCCGAAGCCAGCGCACCAATAATATTAAAAAATCCGATCATACTGATGGCGACCACCGCCCATTTTGAAGCAATCCCCAGATCGCTGATATAGGCAGGAAAGTGTGCGGCAATAAAAGCGACCTGAAAACCACAAACAAAAAATCCGGCTGCCAAAAGTAGAAAACTGCGATGCGTAAAAGCTTCAGTTAAGGCTTCCTTAAAAGTTTGTTCGAGCTCCGCTGCCGTTATTTTTGAGGTCGAGGCATTGCCCCGTAGCGGTATCGCTAGAATGGGGATTATCAGCATAATCGCGGCTATTACCAGCAGACTATCGGACCAACCGAGTGCGTCGATCAGGCCTTGTGAAATAGGCGCATAAACAAACATACCGAAAGAACCTGCGGCGGTACCGAGACCAAAAGCTATGGATCGCTTTTCGGCACTCACCAGACGCGCCAGCGCTGCCAATATGACCCCAAACGAACAGGCCGCGACACCCAGACCAACCAGGACACCACCGCCG
>JAUVCH010000037.1 GCA_030595795.1 Gammaproteobacteria bacterium | reverse complement strand
GCCAACTCGGACTGAATATTGAGACGCGCGACGCGCGCAACGACCCGCAGTGGGGACAGGAACTGATAAACGAAGGCGGTAAATATCAGGTGCCCTGTTTACGAATAGTGCAGGATGACGGTTCGGTGAAATGGATGTATGAATCTGATAATATCAATTTTTTCCTCAATGAGAGATTTGGCTAGGGGGACTTACCAATGGCGTTAACGGCAGATAATCTTGACAGGCATCCAGTCGCTGGAGAAACGTCGGTCGAGCAGCAGGTACCGGTAATCGATATCAGTGATTTGCTTGCTGATTCATCCAGTGTAGCGGCCCAGGCGAGTATCGACCAAATAGCGAATGCTTGCCAAAGCTGGGGTTTCTTTCAGGTTGTCAATCATGGCATATCCAACCAGTTAATTACCGATACCTGGGAGCAAACTCTCCAGTTGTTTGCCATGGGTGATGAGGGCAAATCGGCAGTCATGCGATCAAAGGATAACCCCTGGGGTTTTTACAATAACGAACTAACAAAAAATCAGCGCGATAAGAAAGAAGTCTTCGATTTTTGTGGTGAAGCGGTCGACTCCATTTATGGACAGTCCAATCGATGGCCTGAAGCGCAGGATAAATTTAAACAGGTAATGACAACATACTTCGATGCCTGCACGACGCTGTCTCTTCAATTGCTCGAAGCCTTTTCACTAGGGTTAAAGCTCCCAGCCGATTTTATGCACGGTGATTTTGCACCTCAGCATACCGGTTTCGTTCGCCTGAACCATTACCCGGTGGATGACCCCATGAGCGGTTCCGGCAACGACTATCAACCCGAAGCCGACCTCGGTATACACCACCACACCGACGCGGGTGCGCTTACGGTACTCATGCAGGACGATGTGGGTGGTTTGCAGGTTTACCACGATGGTTACTGGCACAATGTGCCGCCGACACCCGGTGCCATGGTGATTAATACTGGAGACATGATGCAGGTCTGGTCAAATGATATTTACCAGGCGCCTATTCATCGAGTACTTGCGATGAAAGACAGGGTTCGCTATAGCATTCCATTTTTCTTTAACCCGGCCGCGAGTAGCAAAGTCAGTCCCTTGCCAACCGTTGTTAACGAAGCAAATCCGAGTCTATATCGGAATATCGAATGGGCTAAATTCCGTGGGGCGCGTTCCGATGGTGACTATGCGGATTATGGCACTGAGGTGCAGATTTCGCAGTTTAGGCGGTAGATTTTGTTTTCATAGCATTATTTCCATTCCCATTATCGTCTGGCTTAGATACCATCAATCAAATATCAGGATGAAAGCAGACCATTGCTATAAATCTCATCGCCCTCACATAGAGTTGTACGATGAATATTCAAAAAACGCAGTTTACGATTGGTCAAGTGGTTCGCCATCGGGTATACCCGTTTCGCGGGGTTATTATCGATGTCGATCCCGAATTTAATAATTCGGAAGAATGGTGGCAGTCGATTCCTGAGGAGGTTCGTCCTCACAAGAATCAGCCTTTTTATCACTTGCTCGCAGAGAACGAAAGCACGGCCTACGAAGCTTATGTATCGGAGCAGAATTTACTTGTCGATGATTCTGGTATACCGGTTAATCATCCCCAGGTCGCCGAAATGTTTGGCGAGTTTCGAGGCGACAGTTACGTCATTCCGGCCGGTCATCAACATTAGGGTAAGCAGTTATGCTTATATGGATATTTGGAATTTTAGTGACAGCCATCGGAGTCTATCTGACTGTTCAGTACAATATCCTCATTAAAGAAGAGCATAATAAAAGTCCAGCAGCTCAACAATCGGTCATTCGAACGCCTGCAGTATCAAATCAATCGCCGTCCAGGAGTCGGTGGGCGGCGGTAAGAATTAAACCAGGATTGATTTGTTGTAGGAAGGCTGAATTAATGGTGGATCAGGTTTTTCTGGTTTCGGAAGCCCCGGATTTACCGCTGGCCCAATGCGATTCGAAAGATTGCCGTTGTAAATATACCCACCTTAACGATCGACGTGAAGAAGATGAGCGTAGAGAATCAACCGAGTATGTCGATGCTCTTTATGGCCAAAGCGATATGGACAGACGTAAGGTCAAAGGCCGTCGTGCTTCCGATAAGGCCGCGAGATATTGACTAGTTAGCGCATTGGATTTTGATTGGTTTGAGTTATAGTTCGGAATTATGACTCAGAATCCGAATTCTAGAATAGTTCTGCCCAGTGTGCTGGCTCAATTACAATCGTCATCGTCACTGCCCTTCGAATCGGCTCATCCCTTACCGGCCGTAACCTATCATTCAGATGAATTTTTTCGGCACGAACGTCAATCGGTGTTCATGCAGGAATGGATTTGCGTGGGTCGCGAAGATGAAATTGCCAGCCATGGAGATTTTCTGACTTTCGATATTGCCTGTTACCGCCCGGTACTTATCATCCCATCGAACGGAATCTATGGCAGTTTATGCGTTACTTAAATAGGATGTGTAATACCGAGTAGCAACGGTGATAGCTGCGGCGACCCTTCCTCGTTAAATTCTACTCCGGTAGAAACCCCGGTTAATTATTCTAGCAGTAATGAATGGGTGTACTGGATTTTCTTTAAGTCAAGATTCGATTCAGTGCTCTCTTACGTTACCAGTCAATTTATGCGATTAGGCAGTTATACGGAATATTAAGCCCCTTATGTAATTTTTTGATCATAGGTAAAGTTAGGTTACGCTTCCGGTTAAGGACTTCAGAAACACGTGCCCTGGTACCCAGATACGGCTCAAGATCCTTACGCGTAAGCGACTTCTGCTCCATTAAGAATTTGATGGCCTCAACCGGATCGGAAGGTGGAATTGAATAATGCTCTTCTTCATATTTTTCAACTAGTAGCATTAGCACATCAAGCTCATCGCCTTTTTCGGTATTGCGTTTTGCACCCCAGAGTTCATCAATGCGGCTGAGGGTTTGCTTTAACTGTGTTTTGTTTTTAATCGGTTTCAGTTTCATTGTATTGGCCTTAAATATTATCAATATCCTTTATTTCATCGTATTGTTTATGGGTACCTACGAAACGTATGAGTACTCCGTGCCTGGCATAGTCAGTTAGCACAATAATGCGGAATTTATTACCGCACAGATTAAAAACAACACGATTATTTTTTAATATACTGGCATTGCGTAAGTCAGCCTTCAGTTCGTGGGGAGAGTTCCATTGTGCGCTTGTGCAGTAGTTGTACCATTCGGTCATCTGTTTTTCAGCATCGCGATAGTTAGGGCTGCTTTCCCAAAATAGCCTTAATTTGGACTTTGCAATAACTCTCATGTATTGATGGTAGCACGATCCCGCTATGGGAGCATAGGTGATTGTCAAAAATAATATATTTTTGTGGAATAGCTCATCAGGTCAAAAAGGTTATTTCCTGGATTAAATAACTAAAAGCCTGCCGCCTGGCCGTCTTTCCTACAGTCGGTTCCACCAATATAGCCGACGGCAGTTTTCTGAATGAGTTGTGCGCCACCCATCATAAATATCTGTTCGTGGTCAAAATCCAGTACATCGTGGCCCCGGTTTATCAGTTCGGTTCGCACCGCGGGGTCGAGTCCGGACTCTAGTAAAATCTGCTTATCTTCGGTTACCTGCCATCTCGGTGCATCGCTAGCAGCCTGCGGATTCATACCGTAATCACAGACTCTAATCACCATTTGTGCGTGACCCTGTGCCTGCATATGCCCCCCCATCACGCCGAAACTCATCACCGGTTCGCCATTGGCGGTTAGGAATGCCGGGATGATGGTGTGAAAAGGTCGCTTGCCGCCCGCGAGTTGATTGGGGTGTCCGACTTCGAGTGAAAAACCCATACCGCGGTTTTGCAGACTGATACCGGTTTCCGGGATGACGATGCCCGAGCCAAATCCGTGGAAGTTGCTCTGGATGAACGAAACCATCATGCCCGATTCGTCGGCAGTGGTTAGATAAACCGTGCCGCTTTTCGCTGGCACGCCAAATACCGGATCGCCCGCTATTTTCATATCTATTAGTTTGGCACGCTCTCGGAGGTATTCGGGTTCCAGTAATTGAGCGACGTCCATATCCAGATACGCCGGATCAGACACATAACGAAAGGTATCGGCAAAGGCCAGCTTCATGGCCTCTATCTGACAGTGAATCGCATCGGCGGAATCCATCGCATAGTCAGAAAATTGAGTGTGTTCGAGTATGCCGAGCATCAATAATGCAGCGAGCCCCTGTCCGTTCGGTGGAATCTCGTGTAGTTCGTAACCGTGGTAAGACTGAGAGATTAAATCAACCCAGTCGCATCGATGATTGGCGAGGTCTTCCATTGACATTTTTCCGCCGCCCTTATTAGAAGCGGCGACGATTTTCTCTGCCAGATCGCCGCGATAAAATGCTTCCCCTTTGCTCTCGGCAATTTTCGCCAAACTTATAGCCTGGTCAGGTAGTTTGAATAGCTCACCGGTTTTGGGTGCCTTACCACCGGGCAGGAAGGCTGAAAAGTTTTCAAATGCCGCGAACTCTTCGGGTGCAAACGCCCATAAACGGGCAGTAATCGGGCTGACCATAAAGCCAGATCGGGCATAGTGAATAGCCGACTCGAATAGCTTCTCGAAAGGCAGCTTGCCGAATTTAGTGGATAACTCAACCCATGCACTGACTGCGCCGGGTACTGTCACCGTGTCCCATCCACGCATCGGCATTTCCTTCAGGTGGTTGTAATCGTCGTAGGACACCGCCGCAGGGCTGCGACCGGAAGCATTCAGGCCATGTAATTGCCTGCCATCCCAGAGAATGCAAAAAGCATCGCTGCCAATGCCGTTCATAGTAGGCTCGACCACGGTCAAAGTAATTGCAGTAGCCAAAGCTGCATCGATGGCATTACCGCCCTGTCGCAAGGCTTGTAGACCCGCCTGCACCGCGAGGGGTTGTGAAGCGGCAACCATGTTGCTGGCCATGGCAGGCATGCGTTGAGAAGTATAGGGAAACTGGTTTTTAAAGGTCGTCATGAATGTTAGCCGTTACTTTGTGGGAAAAGCATTGTTAGAATAGATTTTTGAAGCAATTTAATCAATAAAAGTTAATCGCTGTCCATGCCCACGATAGTTTTCTGTCACTAAAGGTATTGTAATGAAATTATATCTGCTCAGGCATGCACAATCTGCCAATAACGTAATCTGGAATGGCTCCGATCATGCTGAAGGTCGAAGTCCTGACCCTGAGATCACCAATATTGGTCATAACCAGGCTGAGCTTCTGGCGCGGCATATGGCGCATCCCGAGAGTGAACCAAGGCAGCATCCCTTTATACCCGTAACGGAAACTGGCTATGGTCTGACACATTTATATTGCAGTTTAATGACGCGCTCGATTTTGACAGCCGAATATGTCGCCAAAACCTGCGATGTCTCATTACATGCCTTATCTGATATATTCGAAAAAAATGGTATTTACGAGATAGATAATGATGGTGCCATGCAAGGTTTACCTGGAGAGTCGCGAGACTATTTTGACGAACGCTTCCCTGATTTAAATCTTCCCGAAGATATGGATGAATCCGGCTGGTGGAATCGCCCGGCTGAGACCGACGAAGGTTTTCTACTGCGTATGCAATCAGTAGTAGAAAATATTAAACATAAGCATGCCGAAAGCGATGACTGCGTCGCCATGGTAGCGCATGGGGATTTTATCGATCAGTTCATCAATGAGTTAATGGGTGTTACCCGGCACGCCAATAACTATCAGAGTGACTGGGTCGCCAACTGGACTTTTCATAACACTTCGATTTCCCGAATCGATATCGTCAATGGTTCGCATAATGTCCTCTATCTAAATCGAATCGACCACCTGCCTGCGGAGCTAGTGACCTGGTGATTAAGAATAAATGATTCGATATCGCCCCCCAGCACCGAAAAAGTCGCCTTATATTACCCCCGAGGGCATGCGCCTGCTGGAGGCTGAACAAAAGGCCATCTGGTTAAAGCGGCGGGAAGTGGTTGCGGCGTTATCCGCCGCTGCTGCCGAGGGTGACCGATCCGAAAATGCGGAATATATTTATCGCAAGAAAGAATTGCGCGAAATCGATCGACGTATTCGTTATTTGCAAAAACGCTTGCCCGACTTGAAGGTGGTCGATCAAATACCGGCAAGTTCAGATCGTATTTTCTTCGGTGCCACGGTGCATCTAGAAGATGAACAGGAAGCAACGCATATCTACCGTATCGTTGGCCCCGACGAATTCGATCGGGAGGCTCATTTCATTAGCATGGACTCCCCGCTGGCTCTCGCTTTGCTAAAACGAGAATTGGGCGAAGAAATACAGGTCATTGTACCCGGTGGAAACCATAGCTATTTAATCACCGAAATTAGCTACGACGGCTAACGCATCAGCGAACAAAGTATCTCCGCTCCCTGTAGTAACTTATCATTCGGCACCGTATAACAAACTCGAAAATGACTATCGCGTTCGCTAAATACCGAGCCGGGTATGATCAATACATTGTTTTCGATAGCGGTCTCGACAAAGCTGTCGCCGTTATAGCCTTCGGGTGCTTTAACGAACAGGTAAAAGGCACCGTCCGCAGAACCGACTTCGAAGCTGCCGGAAAGTGCCTCGAACATCAGGTCTCGCTTCACGGCGTAGTCGGACAATTTACTAGTCATGTCAGTCTGCGGGCAGGCCAGCGCGGCATATTGCGCAACGCTCGGCGCGCAAACGAAACTATATTGCTGCAATGTTGCCATGGCCTGGATAATTTCGGTTGGTCCGACTGCGTAACCCAGACGCCAGCCTGTCATGCCAAACGATTTACTATGTCCGGCCAGCACCAGGCAGTTGTCGGTAAATTCCGAAATCGATTGCATCGGCTTATAGGCGAAGGCTCGATAAATTTCGTCGGTTATTATGAATACGTTATGCTTCTCACAAACCGCTGCAATAGCACGAAGCTCATCGCTATTGAAGACGCGACCAGTCGGATTGCCCGGGCTATTCAGCAACAGGATTTTTGTCTTTGGAGTAATCAGCGCGGCTAGCTTATCAGGGTCGATGGAAAAACCATCGTCATAGGTATCGAGATACACAGCCTTGCCACCGTTGAGGTTGACCAGGTGTTTATACATGACGAAATAAGGATCGGGGATAATCACTTCGTCGCCATCATCGACCAGTGCGAGTAGTGACAGGAATAATCCGCCGCTGACGCCGGAGGTGATGAGCATTTCATCGAGACTATAATCACGCCCGGTGAAGACTTTTTCGTCTTCGATTAACTGCTCGCGCAGGGGGATAATGCCATTCGTCGGCGTGTAACTGTTTTGCCCCTGTTCGATAGCACCGATGGCAGCGGCCTTAACCGCATCGGGCACGTCGAAGTCGGGTTGGCCGATACTCAGATTAATCGGGTCTTTCATACTACGCGCCAGCTCGAAAACGCGGCGAATACCGCTTGAATCGACCCGGCCAGCTCTTTTTGCCAATAACGACATGTTCACTCCTACAGATATATTTCAGGCGATGTTATCACCATCCACATAAAACCATCGACCCTGTTCTTTCACAAAACGGCTCAGTTCATGAATTTTCTCCGCTTTGCCGTTGATCTTGAAGCGGGCAATGAATTCGACGGTGGCTTTTTCGTCTTCGTTTGTGTGACTTATAACTTTCAACCCTATCCACTTTACCGGATTTTCCTCAGACAGGTTGAGGACGGTGGGTCGGGTATCTGGATGCCAGGAAGCTAACAGGTAGGCTTCATCGTTACGGACGAAAGCACTGTATCGTGAGCGCATTAGCTGCTCCGCAGTTTCTGGCAGTGAACCGGCATGAAAGAGCCCGCAGCAGTCGGTGTAGCCCTGGTTAGATCCGCAGGGGCAGACAGAGGTATTTTTCATTGGAACTGATCCAGTTTGTGGCTAGTTATTATATGATGAAACTCTTTTGACTAATCTAGAGACTGGTAATGAAATGGCATGTTCTCGGCGTCGGCTCGATAGGGGGCTTATGGGCCAGTAATTTGGCTCTGGCCGGACAAGTCGTGAGGCTTGTTTTAAAAGACTCCGAGACTCTGCGCGAGTTTGATAATTCTCCCTTGCAACTTGAAACTGAGAAAGGTTTTGATTCTCCCAAGCTTGATGCCACCACGGTAGCCGACCTCAATGGAGGAATCGATTGCCTGTTGGTAACTACCAAAAGCTTTTCCACGCTAGAAGCGCTTAGATCCGTCGAGCAGCATTTCACCGACGAAACCAAAATTCTGTTACTGCAAAATGGTATGGGGTTTCAACGGCTGGTGGTTGATCGGTACCCGGGACAAACTGTCATCGGGGGTATCACCACCGATGGTGCTTACCGAAAATCATGCTTTCACGTTGTCCAGGCGGGTAGGGGGCTCACTCAGTTTGGTGCTTTGTCGCAGACATCGCTACAGTCCATCGACCAGCTTCGAAGCTGTTTTAAACTACTGCAACTCAGTGTCGAATGGGTAGCGGATATTCATACCCCGATGTGGCACAAGCTCGCGATAAATGCCTGTATCAATGCATTAACCGCCATTCACCTTTGCCGAAATGGGGGTTTGCTTAACGATGACAAAGTCGTACAACAAATGTACGAGCTGGCGGGGGAAACAGAACGGGTTATACAGGCAAGTGGGATAGCCTTGCCAGCCTCAGATTTGATCAGTCAGGTGACCCAGGTGATTAAAGCTACCTCTGAGAATTACTCGTCTATGTATCAGGATGTAGTTCATGGCAGAAAAACAGAGGTCGAGTTTATCAACGGCTTTATCTGCGAGCAGGGAGAAATGCTGGGAGTAGAAACGCCGTTGAATCGGGCAATGCTGGATGCGGTTCGGGCGGTTGGTGGTTAATACAACCAGGGGTCTTAAGTAGAAACCTATAGCTGCCGGGAGGATAAAGAGATAAACCCACTCAACCCGATATTCATTGCCTGACTGATCGGTGCGTACAACGGGTGTGGAACGCCATGCGTAAAGCACCATTCTTTCGGGTCGATTAAAACTTTTTCACCACCGAACTCTACCGGGATTTTGGCATTATTTTGTAGAATTTTCCGGCCCCCAAAATCGATATTCAAAATATCCTTTTTTGTCCGGACTAATAAATGCTCCGGATTCTCATCGCTCAACATTGCGACTGGTGGTTCGGGAATATCCAGACGAGTATCAAGTTCAAAGCTTGCAGTATTCATAAAGATAACTTCTGCCGAATGCTCATTCGCCAGAGCCAGCGTTTTATCGTCGCTGGAAAACACCAGGAAGCGCATCGCTGACGGGAAATTCTCTTCATGCTTCCAGTTGCGCGATTCCAGGTCGAAAACTTTTAATAAATTACTATCGGAAGTAAGAACCGCGAGTAAATTACTAGAATGATTCACCGCAAATTCCAGTATGGGTGAGGCAACTTCGATCAGGAAAACAGTTTTGGCTTCGGTGTCGAGAACTTCAATGACGTTATTGACTGTGTCGGCCTGAAATGTAACCGCTATCTTCTCTGCCTTAGCAGCCATGCGGGGTATCACTCTCGATTCAAACTTCAAGCCGGATGGTGACTTATCACCGTTCTCCCACATCATGCAATAGGTTTGAGAAGCCTCAGGCAGGAAGGTACCGGCTTTGGACGCTATACGTATTTCCTGAATGGGGTAAAAAATGTCTCCATTAGAATCGTCATGATAGTGGATGTTAAAGTCCAGCGCCTCCGAACTTTGAAAAGAATATTTGAGGGTTTCGGTCTCCAGTATCTTTAAGCAGGACTCATGGACTTCCCCCGGTTGAAGAGCCACGTCAAATCCATTGCCCGTAGAAGGCTGTTGCGGACCCTTGTCCTCCACGGATCGCGTGACATAAATACCACTGGCTATCGAGATCGCGATGAATAACGGGATAATTATTTTAAACATTTTGGCTTTCATAAACATAAGGTAGGATTTTACAATCGCAATCCGAATCATACGAGCGAAGTAGTTGTGATAAATTATAGATTAGATTTCAAGAATGCCGAGTAATTGTTATGCGGGTAAATGGCCAAGCTCATCGAACTATCTGGCTCAAAGCGGGCGAGCCGGATTGCGTGCAGATTATCGATCAGCGTTTCTTACCGCACGAATTAGTGATCGAAGATTTACGTAGCGTCGAAGATGTGATTCAGGCCATCGCCGAAATGCACGTACGAGGCGCACCGCTCATCGGTGCGACGGCAGCCTGGGGGCTTTATTTGTCTGTTGTTCAGCAGCCTGGTGATTTTGATATTGGAAAGTTGAAGCAGGCCGGTGAACGATTGAAAGCCGCTCGACCGACCGCGGTTAACCTGGCCTGGGCTGTGGACAGAATGATTGCGATACTCGAATTGGCGAACTCCGATTTCACTGATTTGACCAAACGTGAGGCAGAATTAATTTGCGATGAGGATGTAGAAATTTGCCGGAAGATTGGCGAGTTTGGCCTGTCTTTAATTAGCGATATTGCCAAACAGAAAAATGGTCCGGTGAATATTCTTACCCATTGCAATGCGGGTTGGCTGGCCACCGTCGATTGGGGTACGGCGACTTCGCCGATTTATCATGCGCAACAACAGGGTATTCGGCTTCATGTCTGGGTGGACGAAACGCGACCGCGTAACCAGGGCGCGAGCCTGACCGCCTGGGAGCTAGGCGAGCAGGGGATTAATCATACAGTCATCGTGGATAATGCTGGTGGTCATTTAATGCAGCAGGGCGAAGTCGATCTGGTAATCGTTGGTACTGATCGTACCGCGCGAAACGGCGACGTTGCTAATAAGATTGGCACTTATTTAAAAGCACTGGCGGCCTTTGATAATAATATTCCTTTTTACGTTGCCCTGCCGTCCCCGACAATTGACTGGACTTTAGGCAATGGCGAGCTAATACCCATCGAGCAACGAGCGGCTGATGAGGTTTCGTTTATTAATGGCTATTTAGACAATGAACAGGTGAGCGTGCGTTTGACGCCTGGTAATAGCCCTGCGGCTAACCCGGCATTCGATGTGACGCCTGCAAGGCTAGTGACTGGGTTGATTACCGAGCGTGGGGTATGTGAGGCGTCGGAAGAGGGTTTGTTGGGGTTGTTTTCGGAGAAGATTAAACATGACTGAACAAGAAGGCGTTATCAAATACCAGCTAGAGTTTCGCGAAGCTGAGCCTCTACTCGACCACAATTATTCCGATCTAAATCACTGGCATCGCCAATTTAAAAATGCAGGCATTCTCGGCCAGGATCCAAAACGCTACAATGGACTCGGTTTTGGCAATTTATCACAGCGCATTGATCAACAGTCTTTCCTGATATCAGGCACTCAGACCGGCGGTCTCGATGAATTAACAGCGAATGATTATGCCCTGGTGACACGTACCGATATTCCTTTGAATCGAGTCGAAGCCGAAGGCTGGGTCAAACCCTCGTCTGAATCGCTTACCCACGCTGCGGTTTATGCCTTTGACGATCAAATCCAGTATGTCTTCCATGTGCATAGTCCTGATATCTGGAATGCACGAACCAGTCTCGATATCCCTGAGACCGCAGCGCATATTGCTTATGGGACACCGCAAATGGCGGAAGAAATGATACGGCTATACCAGCAGGGAGTGTTTGAGAGGGGTAATATCCTGGCGATGGTGGGACACGAGGATGGCGTTATCGGATTCGGCTCTACTGCCGACCAAGCAGGTGGCCTGATTATGCGAATGGCGCGTCGCATATCTCCTAGTTTATGACGCCGCCATTCTATATTAAGAAAATTCTTTACGTTATGATCGATTCCAAATCCGATACTGGGAAATTTATACATGTCTCGATATTCCGCATGGGCTGTCTTTAAGAACGGTTTTAGTGGCCAGAAAAACTGGGATCGCCAATGGCGCGATCCGGAGCCGAAGAAAGAATACGATGTCGTCATCGTCGGTGCTGGTTTGCATGGTTTGGCGACGGCCTATTATCTGGCTAAGAATCACGGTATCAAGAATATTGCGATACTCGAAAAGGGCTGGCTCGGCGGTGGTAATGCCGGACGTAATACGACGATAGTTCGCTCCAATTATATGATGCCGGGCAATCGGTATTTCTACGAGCATTCTTTGAAACTGTGGGAAGAATTGAGCCACGAGCTGAACTATAACGTCATGTTCAGTCAGCGCCATCACGTTTCTCTACTCCATAGCCCGGCTGCACGTGACGCAGCGGCACGTCGCTACAACACGATGCGTTTAACCGATACCGATGGCGAGCTCTGGGATCTGGATACTTTGAAAAAAGAGATTCCCCACCTTAATTATAATAATGCACGTTTTCCGATCATCGGTGCGGCCGTACAAAAGCGTGCCGGTAATGCTCGCCACGACGCGGTAGCCTGGGGCTATGCGCGAGGTGCGGATATGCAGGGCGTCGATATCATCCAGAACTGCGAAGTTACCGGGGTGACTCGTGAAGACGGCAAAGTCACAGCGCTGGAAACTTCACGCGGACGTATTGGTGCCAAAAAAGTCGGGTTTGCGGTCGCTGGTCATACCTCGCGGCTTTGGCAAATGGCTGGTCTCGGCAATCTGCCAATCGAAAGTCACAAATTACAGGCATTTGTCTCAGAGCCTCTGAAACCTTTACTCGATCATGTCGTGGTTTATGGTGTTGGTGGCGCTCACTTTTATATTTCGCAATCCGATAAAGGCGGCATGGTATTCGGTGGAGATCTGGACTGGTACAAGTCCTACGCTCAACGCGGCAATTTGCCGGTGGTGCAGGATGTCGCTGAATGCGCCACTGCGATATTGCCCTGCCTCGGGCGCGTACGGCTGTTACGCCATTGGTCGGGTGTGATGGATATGTCGATGGATGGAGCAGCATTTATCTGTAAAACACCGCTCGATAATCTTTATCTGAACGCAGGTTGGAACTACGGCGGCTTCAAGGCCACTCCTGCTTCGGGCTGGTATTTTGCCGATTTGATAGCTAACAATCGTCCCGATCCCGTCATCGAACATTTTGACCTGGGTCGTTTTAAACGCGGTGTCATTATTGACGAGCGTGGCGCGGGACCTGATCCCAAGTTGCACGGTTAGGGTGAATAGGGTGAATAGAAATGATTAGAATAAACTGTCCCTTTTGTGGTGAACGCGATCACACCGAGTTTTCCTACGGTGGTGATGCCTCGATTGTCTATCCTGAACTCGATGCTTCGATGGAAGAATGGCACGACGCGATTTTTATGCGCGAGAATATCCAGGGCATGCAGTCCGAGACCTGGCATCACGCCAACGGTTGTCGCATGTGGCTGGTGGTTGAACGTAGCACCATGACGCACGAAATTCAATCGGTGCGCCCCGCACACGAAGGTAACGCTGCGGTGTTATCCAAATCTGGTTCCGGAGGTGAGCAATGAGTGCTAAACGCTTATCACAGGGCGGTCGTATCGATCGTGATCAGCGGATAAAATTTACCTGGGATGGCAGCAGCATGACTGGATATGCTGGTGATACGCTGGCTTCTGCATTGATGGCGAATGGTGAAACCGTACTCGGTCGAAGTTTTAAATACCATCGCCCGCGCGGCATCATGTCGGCTGGAGTTGAAGAGTCTGGTGCGATGGTCACCGTCGGGCAGGGCAGTCGCCGTGACCCGAATGTCAAAGCCACTATGCAGGAACTGTATTCTGGCCTGGCCGCCAGCGGGCAAAATGCCTGGCCGAGCGTGCGCTTTGATGTTGGTGCGGTGAATGGCCTGTTCGGTCGCTTCTTCTCCGCCGGATTTTATTACAAAACATTTATGGGCCTTCCTCCGATGGAGTGGGGCAGTGGTACGGGTTTGTGGATGAAGTATGAAAGCATCATCCGCAAGGCCGCTGGTATGGGTGTCGCCTCGCGCGAAGCCGACCCCGATGTTTACGATCATGCGCACGGCTATTGTGATGTGCTTGTTGTCGGCTCTGGACCAGCTGGTTTGTCCGCTGCTTTAACTGCCGCAAAAGCCGGGCTCGACGTATTACTAGTTGAACAGGATTGCGAACTCGGTGGTGATTATCTGAATCTGGCTGACGATGCGTCTGCGAAAAAACGCAAAGACTTAATTGCAAAGCTCGAAAAGGCCGGTGCGCGTATTATGACGCGTACCACGGCATTTGGACTTTACGATTTTGGTACCGCTGGTTTGCTTGAACGTGTGACCGATCATATCGCCTCACCCGATAAACATTTACCGCGTCACCGTTTCTGGACAGTTCGCGCCAGGCAGACTATTTTGGCTACCGGCGCATTGGAGCGACAGGTTGCGTTTGGTAACAATGATCGCCCTGGTGTGATGAATGTGGCTGCAGGTCGTAGTTACCTGAATCGTTATGCGGTATTGCCAGGTCAGGATATTGTAGTCGCGACTAACAATGACTCGGCCTATGCGACTGCGGCCGAACTTGCCAATGCCGGTGCCACGGTCAGCTTGCTTGATGCTCGAACCGTCATCTCTGAATCGATGATGTCGCTTGTTGGCAATAGCGGGGTGAATTTACATACTCGTTCGGCGCCGCTCAATGTGCGTGGTTCGCACGGTGTGAATGGCCTCGATTTTGCGGTTGCGAGCAGCAATGGCTGGTCGGCGCAGGGTTCCGAGTCTTGTGATCTGGTGCTGGTCTCGGGCGGCTGGTCACCGGTGGTTCATTTGTTATCGCATCGAGGCATTAGACCGGTATGGAATGCCGAGCAAGCCTGTTTTGTAGGGCCAGATGAAGTCAATGAGCCGATATACATGGCAGGTTCGGCGGCAGCTGTGTGGAATACTGACGATTGCCTGACCTCAGGCGAATCAGCGGCAACCAAAGCCATAAAAGCACTCGGTGGAAAGACCCGGCAGAAGGCCGCGCCAGTCGCTGGTGGCTGGGAAAGTCCCATCGAGCCACTCTACGAAGTCACCGTACCGGATCGGCAGTTGAAAAGCTTTGTTGATCCGCAACACGACGTTACCACCGAAGATGTGCGTCTCGCGCATCGCGAAGGTTTTGTTTCTGTCGAGCATCTAAAGCGCTATACCACGTTGGGCATGGCGACCGATGGCGGCAAGGTTGGTAACATCATCGGTTTGGCGTTAATGGCCGATGCTCAGGGCAAGGAAATCCCCGAAATTGGCACGACGACTTTCAGGCCACCTTATACGCCGATATCGATTGGTGCGTTAAAAGGTCGAAATGTCGATGGTCATTTCCGACCCTTGCGCCGCACACCGATGCACGTCTGGAATCTCGATCATGGTGGAACTATGACCATGGCGGGGCTCTGGCATCGTCCCTGGTATTTCGCGCGTAAGGGTGAAGGGATTAGCGAAGCCTATGTGCGTGAAACCGAAACCACGCGGCGCACGGTTGGCTTATGCGATGTCACCTCGCTAGGTAAGATATCCATACAGGGGCCGGATGCAACGGAGTTCCTGAATCGCATTTACACCAACGCATTCGCCAAGTTACCGATTGGTAAAGCGCGTTACGGTATCATGTTGCGCGACGATGGCATCGTCATGGACGATGGTACGACCTGGCGTTTATCCGAAACCGATTACTTCATGACGACGACTACCGCTCACGCGGGTAAGGTCATGGTCTTTCTCGAAGAGCTATTACAGACCCGTTGGCAGGACTTACGTGTGCACGTTACCTCGGTATCAGAACAATGGGCCGGTAGTGCCGTCGCAGGACCAAAATCACGCGAGGTGCTCGAAGCCTGTGTCGAGGATCCTGCGGTAATGTCGAATGAAGCCTTCCCGTTTATGGGTGTTATCAACACAACCCTGAAAGGCGGGATTCCCTGTCGAATCGCGCGAATCAGTTTCTCGGGCGAAATGGCGTTCGAGGTTTATGTGCCATCGGACTATGCCTCGGCATTGATGGATTTACTTTGGGGTGTGGCCGAACCGCTCGATGGTTGCTTATACGGTCTCGAGGCACTTGGTGCGATGCGTATCGAAAAGGGTCACGTGACCGGCGCGGAGCTCGATGGTCGTGTCACCATCGACGATGCCGGACTCGGTAAAATGGCGTCTCCTGCAAAATCGTTTATCGGTAGCGCGATGCGTGACCGTCCGGAACTGATGCGCGAAGATCGGCCTCGGTTGGTCGGGATCAAACCCAAAGATACCAGTCAAACTTTTAACGCCGGTTCGATTCTCTGCGCCGAAGACAAGGTTTCCGGTCTGGGTGAAGGCTGGATTACTGCGGTTACCCATTCACCGGCTCTGGGTCACTGGATTGGTCTCGGCTTTATCTCCAGCGGCTACGAAGCCTGGGAAGGTAAAACCGTAATTGCCGCTGACCCGGTGCGAAAAGGTAATATCGAGGTGGAGATAATTTCGCCTCACATGTACGACCCAAGCGGGGAGAGAATGTATGGTTGATCGAATCTCAGCACTGGCCGGATTTTACCGAACCGGAAAATTCGGCATACTCGGCGAAGATCAAAGCGCTGGTGTCATCTTCGAAGACGTCCGCGATCTGATGTTACATCAGGTTGCCGCCTGGCCTGATACCGTCGATGCTGTCGGCAAGCAAGCGGCTAAAGCAGCCGGTAGTAAAGCCGCTCCGGGGCCCTGCAAAGCCGAAGTTGGTAAGAATGCGACGTTACTCAGAATCGAACCGTTAAAGTGGTGGATGATCGGCGCTGAGGCACCCGGTGTTGACACGGAACAGGGCGCCACGCTCGATATCTCGCATTCGCGTACGCATTTACGAATTACGGGTTCAGAGGCAGTCTCGTTTCTAAATCGACATTTGTCACTCGATTTACGAGAAGGTTCTTTTCCTGTTGGTTCGGTTGCCTCTTCGGTAATTCATCACGTGGGGGTAACGCTATGGCGTTCGGAACAGGGTTATGAATTGTTTATCCCCCGTGGCTTTGCATTATCTTTGTGGGAAGGTATGGTCGAAACAGCTACTCAGTTTGGGCTTGAGGTGGTTTAATAAATACTTTTGCAGGGAATTTTTTTAGCATGAGGGTATTACTCCTGATTATCGCCTCATGGGGTTTGCTTGTTGCAAACGCCTGGGCCGAACACGAAGTCGATCATCGCTACAGCGTTCGAGGTTATATTCTCGACAAGAATGAAAAAGGCATTAGTAACCAGGAAGTCCAGATATTTGATGGCAGTAACTCACTGGGCCAGAGTAAAACCGACTCGACTGGCTATTATTCCCTGCATCTGCACTTACATAATGAACAGAGGGGCCTTAAGCTGAAGCTTCGCAGTGGTTCAAGCGAAGCCGATCTGCGAGTAGCATTCGATCCAGCAGATGTGACTACCCTGAGAGTGCACGAGGCCAATTTTGTTGGTGGAGAATTTGTCGAAGGAAAACTGAATCGATTTCGCATACCACCCTGGTCATACCCATTAGTTGGGTTTTTGATTCTTGGCTTTATCGTGGTGAAGCTTGAAAAACGGCGTAAAAAGAAACTCAGAGAGAGTAAATTAGAGCATGCGGGTAAGTCCTCATCCGGGTCTCAGAAAAAAAAGAAAAAGAAACGTAAGAAGGGTTAGGTGGGATATCGTTTAAAGACCCAATGCACTCAAATCCAGTTTCCCATCTTTAACAGGAGGACACCAGAAATAAGCTCCGCTGATCGGACGCGTAAAAGTGAATAATGCGTCTCTTATGCCGTCATCCTTACCCAGCATTCGATTCAGTATCGCTTCAAAGGCTTCAAACGATTTACCAAAGGATACAAATACCAGTCCGCCATCCTGATCTTCTACCCAGGGCATAGAACGGCGAAGCATAAAGGCTTCTGGCTCAAAACTTTCCTGTGCTGATCTTTTCACATGGGCTGACTCAGGCGCTTCATCGAATTCTTCGTTGTCTTTAATACGGCGACCAATCGAATCGTCCTGTTCTTTAGTTGTCATCGCATCAAATGCTTCGAAGTCGTGTAACCACTGTTGTACAGCGACAAAACTGCTGCCGTCTATTCCCGGCCTCGATCCCTGGATAATAGCGGTTTCAATGGCCGCTTCGCCTTCGGGGTTTTCGGTGCCATCCTCGTAGCCGCTTAAGTCTCGATTTCTATCGAATTGAAAAGAGTCGATAACATCACTAAGCGTAAATGCTGGCGCCAGAATCGATTCTAAACGATGCGAGCGATGAAAAAGCTCGCCTCTGTCTGTACCACGTAGCCAGCACCACAGCGCGGATGGCGTTGATAGAATATCGATACCCGATGTTGCCTGCGCGGCCATGGTATCCAGCCCCTCGATTTCTTTGCCGAGTAAATCGACTAGTGATTGCCCGATACCGACCACGGTATTTTCAGTGTCGATGCTGATTACCAAAGCTTTCAGTGCTGCCTGAATATCGGTTTCAGAATCCAGGTTAAAAAACAAATAACGTGCCAGTTTGGTTTCTTCGGCAAGTATTCCGGGTTGAGTTAAGTTCATAATTTCAGCTTTGAGTTAGTGATGTATCGCTTACTTTAGCAGGGTCGAATGGATTATTCTCTTGCCACCATTTCGTTGCCGACTGCTTTATATTTTCAGGCACTTCGGACAGCCATGCAGAATTTGGATCAAGATACTGAGCATAGGCTGTGGCTTCAATTCTTTGTTTTTCCTCTCTAGAATATTTGGCATAGAATGAATGTGCCCAGGAATACTGAGGTTGAACTTTTCGATATCCATTAGCCCAATTCAGACCAAGTGAAATATATCTAACATCATCAGTCATTTCGAATAGAAACTCGGTTAATTCGAGAATTTGGTAATAACTAAAAATAGCTCTTCGTTCTGTATAAGGTCTGTTATTGAATGCTTCAGTTAGCAAGTCAAGAGAGCCACTGATGTCTTTTTTTGATGCTAATATCACGGATTTCGCAAGCAAATAATCAAAAGGTTTTTTGTTTTTGTTTTCGTATTTATCAGTGAGATACGCATCTATAGGTGCGACATTGTCGGTACCAACAGCAGCCAGGGCAAAATAGGAAAGTATTAAAGAACCAATTTCTTCTTTGTACCGGTTTTCTCCAAAGTGTCGAATATGTTCGAGAAAAGTATCGTAGGCTTTGGCAGACTCATTTTTTCTCAGGTAATAATAAGCTCTCAGGAAACTCTCATCGACACTTATAGGTTTCTGGAAGTTTTTATTACACCATTCGTACCACTTTTTATCAGCCCTGCAATGGGCAATGCCCTTATTAAAATTAATAGTAAACCGAGGGCGTTTGAAAACTCCATTGAGGCCTTTGTCAATATAAGTAATCAGGTCATCCTCGCGAAAAATATATGACATTGACCCCAAGTTACTAGACACGGGAGTAGAAATATCCTCCAAACCCTTGACGAAGCTCTCATCTATTTCTCGGTCTGCTACGCCAGAAAGAATTGAATATCGACGTGCTAACTCTGTCAATCTAGGTGTTTCTTTTTGCTGATTAACCCAGCCAATAATTTGCTTAAAGTCGTATCCTTTTAATTTGTGTGTAATAAAAGCGGCGCTCCATATTTGAGGTTTCGTTATTCTGCCTGACAATTGATTGAAGCCAGCCATCGCGTCATCACTCGCGCCGAGCACACTCATCAGCGAAAGAAGGTCTCGGTAGCGGTAGGCACTGTTGTAGCGATTAGCACCATATTGAGCCAGTTTGAGCGCTCTCAGATAGTTTTCGTTGAGTATTGCCAATCGCAGGGCACTGGTTATCGATGCCGACGACCCAGTGTCAAGGTTGGCGGAGATTTGAAATAACGGAGCTGCCAGTTTCGGGGCCCCTCGCCAAAATAACAGATTAGCGGCTTCGTATGCGTGATTAGAAATGGCCACTGGATCGCCTGGATTTAACTGTCGAAATTCTGGGTAATCAAGAAATACGTTAGCTCCTTCCTGGTACTGTCCCGATTTGATCAGATGCTCACCTAGTCCAAGATAAATAGGCCAACTACCTGCTTTATTTTCGATAGCCTGTTTTAACAATTCATTCGCGGCATTTTCATCGCCTTGCTCTCTTAATCTGCCCGCTAAAAATAACGTTTTTTGAGGGTGACTTTCAAAGCGGCTGTTTATATCTTTTAAAACTTCAGCCTTCTTAACCGGATTATTTTCCGACTCGTACTTTTGTTTTAGAATTTCAAAATTACTGTTGGTATAGTCAGATGCGATAAAACTCCCTCTTATCAACCAATGTAGTTGTCCACTTGGCCAGTCGTAATCAGAATATTGGTATGGAACATCGGGCTTATATTTGGCGGTCGAGACTTTAAGTCGTGGATTGGAAGCAAGGTATTCAGATTTATACCGTTTAAATATAGAGTCAGCGTAAACTGTATAAATATTCATACCTGAGGATAATTCCACCAAACGCTTCGATGTTTCTACTAGTTCCCGAACGATGTTCGGTCGTTCGATTTCAGAGCTTGATGTAACACGACGTTTCAATGCCTCCATTTTATAATATAGGATGGCGGGGTGATCTTTGATTAGAACCTCGTATTTATTAATCGTAGACAATGCATTGTCTTCTCTACCCTGATAGATCGCGGTTCTATGTAGACTTTTTGCCAGATTACCAATGCCAAGATTACGATAAAATTTGAGTAGGTCATATTCAGAAACCCTCCCTGCATCAAATCCGCAACAGAGGGATGAGTTATGCTGCTTTAAATAACTTGCAAAGACATCTTCGAAAATCAAATCTGAAAAATTAGTGTCACCAACTATTACCTTAGCTTTAATTGCCGAATTAAATATATGATCAAATTTTGGAAATAGACCGAAGAGCTGCCTAAAAAACTTAATATTGGTGGGTACGTACCAGTAATCTCGATTCTTTATTGTATTGATAAACAGACTTTGCCATGCAGGGTTGTTACTGATGGGGATATTAACTGCTTCGCTACTGATGCCAAATTCGAAAGCTAGCTGTTTGAGTTCGATTAACGACAGAATTTTCAGATAATCGTTGTTAATTGTCTGAGTCAGTTTTAATTGTGTCGTGTAATTCCCATTCATATATGCGAGAAACGCCCGCTCTGCGGGATTTCGGGCATCCTTCAGTAATTCAACCGCAGCCGGGCGTCGAAACAGGTAATAAATCGCTCTGGTCTTTAATAATCTATAGTTCTCATGTTGGCCGTCTGATCTTTTTAACGCAACTAACGAGCGCTCGAATAGCCTGCGTCTTTCATATTCGTCGAGATGGGGAGACAGGAATGCCAATAATTGCAAATTAGCCGCCTGCTTAATCGGGTCGTCTGAGTCAAAAGTCAATTCAACTAAGGTTTCCGGAATAGAAAGTGTAGTCTGCGAACCAATCTTTTCAATTGGGCTATTCCTTCCCGCTAATAACGGAAGTATTTCATCGACGATCTTTTCGGACTCATCAAAGCCAAATATTTCGAGATACTCAGAGGAGTTACTAAGATCGAAATTGAGAGAGTCCATAACTTTATGAGGTTTCGATTCTGATACGACAATTGTTAAAGAATTCTTGTTCTGAGATTGTACAGATTTGTGTAAGTAGGGTGAAACGAGATATTTAATATCAAACTCTTTACTGAGACTAGCAACATCCTGATTACTAAATTGATAACTGCGTTCACCGAGTAATCGCTGGGTGAGTTCGGCGGGCATTATCCTGAGACCAGTTTTTTGACGTAATTCCTCCGCAATAAATCTACTAAAGGATAATCTAGATACTCTATCCACAGAGATTAGATTTTCCTGCACAGGTAAAACCATCAAATCGAAACCCTGGCTTCCAAATAATTGTTGGTACTCGCTTTTTTCGTTCTGAATCCAGGCGGATGTTTTTGCAACGGTGGGCCTTGTTTCCCATTTATTATCTTTAAGCCCTAGCAGTTCTGTTCGCACCCTACTAGCCGATTTTTTATTTGTGGGGCCAGGATTAGAAGGGTCTTCGGCACTATTTTGGTTCGAAGCCGTTCCTTCTACGCGTACGATGTCGGCCTTTTTAACACCGGATATAACCGCTTTAGGGGGAGCCGGGTAATCTAGCACTACTGTTTCTAGCTGGGAAGAAGCCTTTGTTCTTAATGCCAAAAACTGATTGAATACTAAATAGGCGGCAAAAAATAGTATAAACGAAAGGATAACAATTTTTAGTCTGTTATTGATTAATGATTTCATTATCGATCTTTAGATCTAGAAAAATCGAATTTCAGTATAACATCCTGGTTAATGTCGGTAAGGGTTAAAAGGCGACTGGAAAATTTTAATTACTGAGCAGTCGAACTTTTAGTATTGAGACTGTAATCGAAATTTCCCTTAGCGATTTTACTAATATACGATTAAATATCAGCTGATATTACGTCCGGTCTGGAATAATAAATAGATCGAGACGCTTAATTGTAATGACTCTGACAAGAGAGCTGAATTATAACAAAAACATAACTTTTGCCAGTCAACTCGATAAGAGAGTAGGAAGTTCTCCTCTAAAATGATACGGTTGTATAAGGCTGTAGGGAACTTAAGTTGAATATAATGATTAGCTCCTTATTTAATTAAAATAAAAATTTCGGATAATAAATATGAAAAATTCATCCAGGTTATTTCTTTTTGCAGGTCTTATGACGGCATTGCCCGCACTTGCTCAGGAAAACGCGGTTTCGGAGCAATTTAGTCAGACCCTTTTAACCATTGCCATCGTTTTGGGGATTCTCGCCTCGCTTTATGTCTTCGTGCTGAGTATACGTATGGGAGGGGGCGCAGTTGCAGGAACATTGCTGTTATACGGATTTGGAATGCTATCGGTAGTGGTATCATTATTGTCAGTAACCTGGCTTAAAGCGACTATGGGAGGCTATGCCGGAATAGCACATGACATGTTCTTTATTATAGGTTTTATACTGATGGTGCTCGGTTCGAGAAAAGTCTCTCGTTTAATTTCGTAACCCAGGTTATGCGATATTTAGAGGGGTTTTTAGCCCTCTAAATATCGATTTAAATTTAGTTTGAATCCAATTTCATACAGGCTTTGCCCTGTTTCTTTTTCCACTTCACTAATAGTCGCCCGAATTTCTTTGGCAACAGTTTTTGTGCCGGCTACGCCAATGGCAAATTTAATTAGTTCGCTGGTTAAGTTTCGGTACTCTTCCCAGTCGGTACTGGCTTCCTTGATATCGAAACCACCGCTTTTCGCGAATCCTTTCCCCGCAGCGTTCGTGAGGAAAACCTTTTTAAACTTTTCCGCTACCATTTTTCCGCCAAACCGATTTGACAGGTCGCTAAAACGGCCATATAGCTTCGGGAAAAAAAGCTCTAAAAGCTGATGCTGTTTTTCAGAATTCATCGAACGATTACCAGAGTTTAATAAGGTTGTAGAAAATGGCCGTTAAAAATGTTAATGCAACTCAAACTTCGCAATCAGTACAGGAAGTAACATCAAATTTGCCAACAGTGCTGTCGTCATCGCCAGGCCCGATAGCAAACCAAAATAAATCGTCGGGATAAAATTCGACAACGCTAGTATTGAGAAGCCGAGTACGACGGTGACGGTGGTGTAGTAAAGCGCATGACCGATACTGGAGTGACAGCGTTTTATTGCGGCCCAGTAATCGCCATCGATGGCAAATTCTTCGCGAAATCTGTGTACATAGTGGATAGAATCGTCGACACCGATACCGATACTAATCGCTGCGATAGTTATCGTCATTATGTCGAGCGGTATACCGATCCAGCCCATCAAGCCGAGAATTAAACCCGCGGCAATCATATTTGGCACAATCGTCGCAACCGATAGTTTCACCGCCCTGAATAACAGCATAAACATGAAAAGTATGGCGATAAATACTGCGCCGATGGTGAGAATCTGGGACTGAAACAGGCTTTGCAACAAGTTGTTGTAGAGTACCGCCATGCCAGAGACTTTAACCTGTTCGGGCGCTAGCCCCAGTTCGTTGATCAGGTGGTTTTCGATTTTGTCGAGTAATGCCTGGCGTTCCAGGTTCTTATCCGATTCGTATATACGGATACTGAAGCGTAACTGGTTACCATCTTCGGACAGATAAGGATCGATGAGCGATTTTTTAACATCTTCCGGCAGGCGTTTAAAAACCACCGCGAGTTTAAAATCGCTATAGGGCTTACCTTCGTTCAGTTCCTGCAATAATTGCATGCCGGTGTGTACCGATAGTACCTTGCCGGTTTCTGGCAGGCTTTCGAGGTAGGCATGAATGTCGGCGACTTCCAGTAAACCATCACTATTAATCCAGTAGCTGGACGAGGTAATGTCACCGTCATCCAGAAATTCTTCTTCATCCTCATCAGCAAACTCGTCTATAGGCGCATCGATAATGACATCCATCGGTGTGGTGCCGCCGAGTTTGGCATCTATTAGACTCATGCCCTGATAAATTTCGGTGTCTTCCTTGTAATAATCGATGAATCGATTTTCAACAGAAAGTTGCGGCAGACCCGAGAGTCCGATAGCTGCTAGCACAACAAATAATAATAATGTGAAATTACGTCGTCGGTGTACGAAGTTAGCCAGCGCCGAGATAATCCCTGCAGTAATGCTGGCACTAGAATTATGATTCTGACGCGGCATTAAAACCAAAGCCGCCGGAAATAGCGTGAAAGCCAGGATAAATGAAATCGATATACCGATCACCATCATCCAGCCAAAATCGATCACCGGTCGGATACCGCTGACCAGTAAAGAGCCGAAGGCAACCATGGTAGTGACCGCAGTATAAACACAGGGTACGAACTTACTGCGTACAGTTTCGCTGATGAGTTCCAGCTGTGTTGTTTCGGAATCTATTTCGGCGAGTTCACGGTAACGAACGATAAGATGGATTACCAACGAAAGGGTGATGATGAGCAACAGGGAAACGAAGTTCGACGACACCACCGTCACCGGCCATTGCATCCAGCCGAGGAATCCCATCATCACCAGCGCGCTGACGACACAGGCGACGAGTGGTAGGACTACCCAGCGCAGGGAGGCGAAGGAAATGGCTAATATAATTATAATAAACCCGACGACACCGACACCGAAAACTTTGAGATCGCTACGAATATAATCGATCGAGTCGGAAACTATCATGGGTACGCCGCCGAGATACAAAGTAGCATCGTCGCGATGTTGATCCATGACTTCGCGAACCTGTTTTATCATCCTGTCCTGGTTCTCGTTTTTTTCAAGCGTTAAGGTTTTAATCTGAGAACTCAACGTATTTATTTTGTCGCGATTTTCGCTAGACAAAGGTTTCTGTTGAAACAATTGTTCACGCTCATCGACCAATGTTTTAAGCGCTGTATTTTGTTTTAAATTTACCTGTAATGCCGTTGTGTCGGCGTTACTACTAACCAACAGGTTTTCGTATAGTGGGCTAGTCGTCATTTCTTTTTCGGCTAGTGCGATATCGACGTCGTCGCTTTCCAGGGTTCTGGCCTGGCGGGAGATTTCGGCCAGTGTCATCGGTGGACTACTAACCAGCGGCACATCAAGCAGGCTGACAACCGAGTCAACATTTTCGATGCTGTTTAATGATTCGCGCAGCTGGCGAATATCTTCCAGCGTGGTCTCGCTAAATAGAGGGTTTTTCGGGCTATAGGTTACGATTAGAAAATCATCCGAGCCATAACGCTCGCGTACGCCCCGGTAGTATTTCAATGCGGCATCATTTTCCAGGATAAGCGAATCTGCCGAAGCGTCGAGTTCGAACTCGGTGACATGCGAAATAAAGAAGGCGGATACTGTAGCGGTTAGCAACAGGGCGATAACAGGATGACGCAGGATGGTATTGCTATAAAGCTTGATCAAATACGATGACATGGGGTATTCCTTATTCTTTAGATGGTATCATAAACCAGCTAGCCGATACTCGGCTAGACCGAATCGGCTATAACCCCATTGATATTGTTCGGGGTATAGCTTGATTAGCTCTTCTATTTCCTTATTCATATAATCCAGACTCTGCTGCTGTTCGGTGGCTAGTTTGTCATGTTCCAGAGTTTTGATACGTAGGTGAAAATCTCCCTGGCTTCGGTCTCTAAATACTGTGGCAATGAAAACATCACAATCAACACGACGGCAGAGGTTGTGAATCATCGGTGTGGTTGGCGCATCGTGACCGAAGAACTTCGACATGAATCGAACCTTGTCTTTTCGTGGGCGTTGATCGGGTAGAATCATTGCTGTTTTTCCTTCGCGTAAACCGACGCTCAGTTGGCGAAATCCAGCGCTGTTTATGGGTAACAACCGAGCGCCGTTTCGGCTACGGCTAATTAACAGGAATTTATCTATTGCTGTATTTGCCACGGGTTTATATAAACACAGAAAATCAGCCTTTTGAGCTAGCCATAAATTCAATAATTCCCAGCTGCCAAGATGTGGTGCAATAATAATACGGGCCTTATTGCTGTGTTTGAAACTGTCACAAACTTCTATCTGCGTAATTCGGGCCAGAATCTTATCTGCCGACCAGCACCAGATAGCAGGAAGCTCAAATATCGAATAGCAGAAATGCTTGATCGTGGAGTGATGTAATCGCTTTTGCTCGGTCGGGTCTAAATCGGGAAAGCACATGCGGATGTTTTTTAAAATCAGTCGAGATGTGCGGTTGGGTAGCAGCCTAAAAAATACACTGAAAATATCAGCAAGGCGATAGAGTAATCCTGTCGGAAAAATCGCTAGAAATCTTAGTACGAAAGAAAAAACCAAGGTGGACTCTAAAGCTGCAAATCAGGCTTTGTTGGCCTTAGCCCAACTATCCCGCAAAGTCATAGTCCGATTAAAAACCGGCTGCTCTTCGCTCGACTCGCTATCGCTGATGAAATAGCCCAGACGCTCGAATTGATAAGCGAGTTTGTTATCGACAGGATTGACTGCGGGTTCCAGTTTGGCTTTTTCAGCAACAATGAGTGACTCCGGATTAATCGCCGATACGAAGTCGGTTTCGCCACCGGGGTTGGTGGTATTAAACAATCGCTCGTACAAATTAACACGGGCATCCACAGCATGTCTGGCACTAACCCAATGGATTGTGCCTTTCACTTTTCGACCATCGGCAGATTTACCACCTCTACTTTCCGGATCGTAAGTACAGATCAGGCGTTCGATGCTACCGTCTTCATTTTTGATGACTTTCTTACAGGTGATGTAATAAGCGAAACGTAAACGTACCTCGCGTCCCACGGATAAACGGAAAAATTTCTTCGGCGCGTCTTCCATGAAATCATCCTGTTCGATATAGATTTCACGGGAGAACGGAATTTCACGGGTGCCATAGTCAGGGTTTTGCGGATGATTTGCACCGGTAACCATTTCCTCCTGGCCTTCCGGGTAATTTTCGATGACTACTTTAAGCGGGTTGATGACCGCCATGCGGCGTTCGGCACGGCGGTTCAAATCTTCGCGCAGGGCATTTTCGAGTACGCCCATTTCGATGTGGCTATCTTTTTTGGTGACGCCGATCATGCTGCAAAAAGTCACAATTGATTCTGGCGTAAAGCCGCGACGGCGCATACCAGAAATTGTCAGCATGCGCGGGTCGTCCCAACTATCGACATGGCCATCGACGACCAGTTGATTAAGTTTTCGTTTGCTGGTTAGCGAGTATTCGAGTTGCAGGCGCGCAAATTCAGTTTGTTCGGGTCGTGCTGGAATGACGTCTGCCAGCTTGTCGAGAATCCAGTCGTATAGCGGTCGATGGTCTTCGAATTCCAACGTGCACAGCGAATGGGTAACACCTTCGATAGCATCGGACAGGCCGTGAGTAAAATCATATAGCGGATAAATACACCACTTGTCTCCGGTATTGTGATGATTGACGTGGCGAATCCGATAGATGATTGGGTCGCGCATATTGATATTGCCCGATAGCATGTCGATTTTTGCGCGCAGTACATGTTCGCCGTCGGTATATTTACCAGCCTTCATGTCCTTGAACATCTGTAAATTCTCATCGACGCTACGATTGCGATAAGGGCCGTTGGCTCCTGGGTCCTTCAAAGTGCCTCGAGTTGCACGGATTTCGTCGGCGCTTTGACTATCGACGTAAGCGTCTCCCTGCTTAATGAGTGCCAGCGCAAAATCAAATAGCTGATCGAAATAATCCGAGGCGAAAGGATTGCTATGCCACTCAAAACCCAGCCATTCGACGTCACGACGGATCGCATTGACGTATTCGACACTCTCTTTCTCGGGATTCGTGTCGTCAAACCGCAGATTACAATAGCCACCAAAATCACGGGCGACGCCGAAATTCAGGCAAATCGACTTGGCATGACCGATATGTAGATAACCATTCGGTTCGGGGGGGAAACGTGTCACAACCCGGCTGGTTTTGCCTTTTTCGATGTCGGCTGCGATCATATCGCGAATAAAATTGGAGGCGTCGTGATCGGCGCTGCTGGAATCTGACATGAGAGTGGAAGTTAGCCTTGAGTGGAGTGGTCGTATTTTAACCGATCCCTGTGAAAACCTGAATCATCTTCGATGATTATAATTAAGGCCATTGGCTGATCTTTTCATCGATACGGGGGTTTGGAGGGCTGGGTATTGATATTTCCTCGGTTCCCAGGAAGATGAAGCCAATAATTTTCTCGTTGTCTGCCAGCCCGAGAGCCGATTCTACAAAATCATCGTAGACGTTATCGCCGGTTAACCAGATAGAGCCGAAGCCCATGGCATTGCTGGCGAGTAAAATATTATGCGCGGCAGCGCCAGCACAAAGCATTTGTTCGATTTCCGGGATCTTCGGAGATTCGATTAAACAGGCAACGACTACGATAATCAAAGGTGAACGTAACGGCTTATCTTTTTGTTTTTTGAGGTATTCATCGGTGACATCTGGATCACGCCTTTTTACAGCCTTGCCAAAAACTCTGGAAAGCTCGTGTCGGGAGTCACCCCGAATCGTCATAAAACGATAAGGATGCAATCGACCGTGATCCGGCGCGTACATTGCGATCTCCAAAATCTGCCTTAATTGATTATCGTCGGGCGCGGGTTCAGCCAGAGCCTTCGCGGGAGTAGAATGTCGCCTTAATAGTTGTAATTGCGCGTTCATAGGCTGGTTGGACCATTGTTAAAGTCGGTCATTATAATCAATAGGGTATAATAGCAAACATGTTAATAGCGCTATTTAGGTCGGCATTATTCGTTGTGCTATTCGGTGCCCCAACATTGCTTTGGGCCGCGAACCAGCTCGAACACCATCCCTCGCCATATCTGGCGATGCACGCGCAGGATCCGGTGGACTGGCAATTATGGGACGAAGCGGTCTTCAAAACCGCGCGCGAGCAGAATAAATTAATTTTTATTTCTGTTGGCTACTTTTCCTGCCACTGGTGTCATGTCATGCAGCGTGAGAGTTATGCCGATAAGGAAGTTGCCAGTTTGCTTAATCAACATTTCGTCTCGGTAAAGATTGACCGTGAGCTCAGGCCAGAACTCGATCGCAAATTAATCGAATTCGTCAGTCGGGTTCGAGGTTCCGCTGGGTGGCCGTTGAATGTTTTCCTCACCCCGGAGGGATACCCAATAACGGGCTTTACCTATCTACCGAGGGATCTGTTTTCCCAAGTACTGTTACAAATTCCTCAACAATGGGTTACTCGCCGCAAGGAAATCAACCAGGCGGCCAGGGAATTTTATCAAACCATGCTGGAAGAAGAAACAGGTAGCAATCTGCTCGACTCCTCTGCAACCGACCTGGATAATCTGGTAGAGGGTTTTATCGCGCAGTCGATGCAAACTGCCGATGAGTTGCAGGGCGGTTTCGGTGAAGTCAGCAAATTTCCCCAAATTCCCCAACTACGTGCATTACTCAGTCTGGTTAAACAGGGTTATGGGGATCGTCAGGATTTGATCGATTTTATTCGGCTAACGCTTCGGGCGATGGCCAGTCGAAATCTAATGGATCATGTTAATGGTGGGTTCTTTCGCTACACCACCGATCCCGACTGGCAGACCCCACATTTTGAGAAAATGCTCTACGACAACGCGCAAATGGTGTTGCTTTATCTCGATGCCGAGCAGCTGTGGCCGGGTGAAGGTTATGCCAAAATCGCCGAGCTTACCCTTGAATACCTTGAAACTCATATGAAGCATCCACAAGGTGGCTATGTCTCCAGTTTATCGGCTGTCGATATTAACGACGAGGAAGGCGGCGGTTATCTGTGGGATCATGATGAATTGAGTCAGTTACTTGGGAAGAAAGATTTTGACTATTTGATGTCACTTTCGCAGCCAGCCGGGTCGGAGAAGTTTTTATTGCCACCTCTGATCGGCAATTTTGCGCCGGGCCATATGAAGCGCAATCGGGTCATAAGAGAAAAAATTAAAGGCGCAGAAAAACCAGTCATGCCAATCGATGATAAAAGGCTAGCTAGTTGGAATGCGCTCATGTTGCAGGCGCTCGTCGCTGCGGCGAAACATAATCCAGAATACGTCGGGGCTACTAGAAAGCAATACGAATTTCTGACCAGGGCGTTTTTTGAAAATGGCCAACTGAAGCGATTTGCTGGCAATGGAAAATTTTCCGAAACGACCTTTGAAGACTATGTCTACGTGGCACAGGCAATTGGTCAGTATGGTGAGTTGATGAAAGACGTTAAAGCTCTGGAGCTTTCTAGCAAACTGCTAGAGAGTAGCTACGAAAATTATTATGTTAATAATCGCTGGATCAGCAATCGCCAGTCATTAATGCCATCCGGATCAGGGCGATGGGTGATTCCCGATGCGGTTATTTCATCGCCGCTCACACAATGGCTAAGCGCTACTTTGACGCTCTCTAATGTGAAACCAGAAATGAGGCGCGAAGCCGAAGAAAAACTACTCCGGGTCACTCAAAACATGCTCGATACGCCGTATTATTACGGATCGCTGATTTCACTGCGTCATCGGCTGAAAAAATAAGCAGGCAATTCCGTAAACGCGATTAAATGCTACACTGCGCGTTTTCAAAATTTCGCTCAGGCGCGCGTATGATCCGTTACCAAATCACCAGCCAGAATCCAGCCACGCATTATTTTAATGTGCGGATTTTGATCGGGAATCCCGACCCCGACGGCCAACGGCTGCGCTTACCCAACTGGATTCCGGGGAGTTATATGATTCGGGATTTCTCCCGGCATCTTATTACTATGACTGCCTCGGTCGATGGTAAAAATCTGCAGGTCAATCAACAGGATAAATCGAACTGGCGTGCCGATCCTTGTACTGGCACTTTGTGTATTGAGTATCTGATCTATGCCCGTGATCTATCGGTACGCGGTGCGCATCTTGATCATACCCACGGTTATTACAATGGCACCAGTGTCTTCCTCGAAGTCGTAGGTAGAGCCGATGAAAGCTTTGAAGTATTGATCGAAAAACCAGAATCAGATTACTGTCATAACTGGCGGCTGGCGACAACACTCGCGCGCAAAGAGGCACAGGAATTTGGCTTCGGTCTTTATCAGGCGAAAGACTATGACGACCTGATCGACCACCCGGTTGAAATGGGTGATTTCCAGCTAATTCGATTCGAAGCCTGCGGCGTGCCTCACGATATTATTCTCACTGGTCGATTCGTGTGCGATGAAGATCGTCTGGCCAGGGATTTAACTACCATCTGCGAACATCACATTCGTTTTTTCGGTGAACCGGCACCGGTCGATTATTACCAGTTTCAGGTGCTAGTGGTCGGTGATGGTTATGGCGGTCTGGAACATCGCGCCAGCACCAGTTTACTTTGCAGTCGAGATAGTTTACCGCAGCCAGGTGAATCGAAAGTAAGTGATAATTATCGGGAGTTTCTAGGTTTATGTAGCCATGAATATTTCCATACCTGGAATGTGAAACGTATCAAGCCTACAGCTTATCAACCCTACGATTTACAACAGGAAGTCTATACCGAATTGCTCTGGGCATTCGAGGGCATTACTTCTTATTACGATGATCTGGCGCTAGTTCGTAGTGGTCTGATCGAAGAAACCGACTATCTCCAACTGCTCGCTCAGACCATGACTCGCGTGGCTCGAGGCAAGGGTAGTCGACGGCAGTCGGCCGCAGAGTCGAGCTTCAATGCCTGGACAAAGTTCTACAAACAGGATGAAAACGCGCAAAACGCGATTGTCAGTTATTACGCCAAGGGTACTTTAATCGCATTGTGTATCGACCTGAAGATGCGCGCTCTCACCGATAATCAGCAAAGCCTGGATACGGTCATGTTGGAACTCTGGAAACGCTGGCAGGCGTCGGCTGAAGGCGTCGAAATAAATAGTATTCAGGCGTTGATATGCGACCTGGTCGGTGCCGATTTACAGGACTTCCTGGATCAGCTAATTAAGCAAACTGACGACATGCCATTACAGGAATTACTAGCAACCGTCGGCATTGAAGTTGTTCAGCAAGCTCCGATTAATCAGACTGATAAAGGCGGCAAAGAAGCGACTGAACCGCTACCCGAAGTCTCCTTCGGTGCTTTTCTTAAGGAACAAAATGGTGGTTTGCAAATTATGCGGCTCGATGAAGGTGGTAGTGCCCAGAAAGCGGGGCTTAACGCAGAAGATCAAATTATAGCGGTCGATGGTATAAAGCTTTCACTCGAGAAATTCGAACGTCGCATCACCCTGGCGAAGGCGGGAAATATCTGGAAAATGCATGCTTTTCGCAGAGACGAGCTATACGAATTTGAAGTCGTTCTGTTAGCCGCCGCCGAGCAAACGATTGTCCTACAGGTTACAGACCAGCATGAGATGCCAAGACAGGCCTGGCTGAGTAGCAACCAGTAGTTATGGATTTTGTCGAACTCGAAGCAGCTTTAAGCTTAAGAGGTTTGCAGGATTTCCCTCTGTTGTACAAAGAGGTGACCGATTCGACTAACTTAGATGTGCTAAAGCATTACCAGGCTCGTCAGCAGCAGTGTATTGCCCTTTGCGAAATGCAAACCGCTGGAAAAGGTCGGCGAGGTCGGCAATGGATCTCGCCATTAGCGCAAAATATCTACTGCACGATTGGTATTGAGAAATTTCTACCACCGGCGCAGTTAGGCCTGGTCAGTATTCTAAGTGGCATCGCTTTGTGTCAGGCGCTGGCGGTCTGTGGCATCGCCAATATTAAGCTGAAATGGCCGAATGACCTCTACTTTGAAATGCAAAAGCTGGGTGGAGTTCTGATCGAATCCAGACCGATTGCTGATGGTGGTTACTTTTTCGCCATCGGTTTTGGTATCAACGTGCATATGACGCAGGCACAGCTCGACGAAATTCCACAAGCCGCGACCAGCCTCGATTTGATCAGTGGGGATTTGGTTGATCGGCAAGAGATTTTACTTGCTGCAATCGAAGCAGTAATCGAGAAAATTCGAAATTTTGACGAAACTGGAGCAAAGGCATTGGGTAAGGAATTCGCCCAAATAGATGCTTTTTATGGCCGCTCGATTCGTGTCATTAGCGCCAACAGCGAGGTACGCGGTCGCAATGCCGGGATTAACCAGAATGGACAGTTGGTACTCGAAACCGATAGCGGGCCACAAAATTTTTCGGCCGCCGAAATCTCTCTAAGAGCGGTCGATTGATGTTACTGGCAGATATCGGTAATAGTTCCATCAAGCTGCAATGGTGGCAGGCTGGCGGTCTGCTATCGTCGACCAGCATCCGCATAAGACCAGGCTGGACTGACTTTCTACAACATTGCATTGCTTCGGTAGAGGCTAGTGAATGCCATTACGCCTGTGTGCCTGGATCGCTAGCTGAAGACGAGTTCCATCACTGTCTGGATGGCAAAGTAGCGTTGCCGCATCGTCATAAACTGGCTTCTCAGAAAAGCGGCGACGGGGTAGTTAGCGCCTATCCAGAGGCGCAAAGGCTCGGGGCCGATCGCTGGTTGGCATTGCTGGGCGGGGCCTGTAGCGTGGCTAATCGGGACGCGGTTATTGTCGATGCCGGTAGTGCGATTACCGTCGACCTATTGCGAGAGGATGGCCAGCATCTGGGTGGCGCTATCCTGCCGGGATTTAATACATCGATAGCGCGTTTCAAAGAGGTATTGTCGGTAGCGGATTTCAATCATGCAGAAATCTCCGAAATCGATAAGCCCGGCTGTTCTACCGAAAGCTGTATTCATATAAACTATGAAATCGGTGACAATGATTATCTATATCGACTAATCGATCGATGGTTCGGATTGCTCGCGAGTAATGCCGTTTTAATTGTCTCCGGCGGGGATGCCAGTCGAGTGACCAGGCACCCAGATCACGATTACCAAATTATTCCCGACCTGGTTTTCAGGGGGATGCGTCGACAACTGGAACTCGGCAATGAAAATATTTTTTAGCCTGCTACTGATCGTCAATATAGCCTTCGGCATCACCCAATGGTTAATGCCCTACGATCAGTTGTTTGAAGAGCGTCCAGAAATTGTCGTTGCCGAAGAACTGAGGCTTTTGGATGGCCCGCAGGAATCGGAAGTGATTAGTGAAAAAGAAGCGATTAGCAAAAATGATAACAAAGTGTTGGTCAGTGAAAAGGTGACCAACCAGCTCCTGTGTTACACAATTGGGCCTTTTAAAGACAAAACTCGAGCACTGGAAGTTAGCGGGCGCTATTCCGGCAATCAGATAAAGACTCGATTGAAATCGAGCCTCGAAAAAGACTATATGGGTGTGATGGTCTATATAGGTGGACATAAAAATCGGGGCGAAGCAGTAAAAACTGCCATATCGCTAGCCACCAAGGGTATTCGCGACTATATTATCGTTTCGGTAGAGGACGAAGAGAATGTGCTTTCGATCGGCGTATTTGGATTGAAGAAAAATGCAGACCGCTTAATCGGTAAATTAAAAAAGCTGAAGTTCGCGGTAAAATCTATGGCCAGGTATCGCGAGCGTACGATTTACTGGCTTTATTATCAGCAATCGAATGACCGTGAACTTCTCTCGCTGCTAGATGATGGCGATATCGACAAAGGTATTAGTCAGATTTCAAGACAATGCAGTTAAGGCCTCTAAAACTCTTGCCAACGTCCGGCAAAACCAATAAAATTCGCGCCTCTTACAGGGGCAGCATAGTCCCGACCACAGTCTGTTAAGGCTGTATTAAATGAAAATTATGCCGGCGTAGCTCAGTTGGTAGAGCAACTGACTTGTAATCAGTAGGTCCCGAGTTCGACTCTTGGTGCCGGCACCATTTTTCTTGCTTAAAATCAATAGCTTATAATGCATCAAGAATTCTCTTCTAATGCACTGAGTTACCAATGATTTACCTGCATAAAGTTGGGGCGGACTGATATCTTCATGACGTCAGTCAGATACTGGTCTTAAATAGAGTCTACTCATAAAGTAAGGCGTAATTCCTATCTTGGCAATCAGTCAGGCACTCACGAGCGGGACTCGTCGTCAAGTTTATGAATGGCGCT
>JAUVCH010000043.1 GCA_030595795.1 Gammaproteobacteria bacterium | reverse complement strand
AGGACACCACCGCCGATATGTAACCACATCGGTGTTGACGCCTCAGCCATCATGAAGAGGCCACCGATATAAAGCAGAGCACCGATAAACAACACCCGCCAGGTGCCATAGCGGTCGCTAATCGCTCCAAAAAACGGCTGACCCACGCCCCAGGCCAGGTTCTGAATCGCCATCGCTAGCCCAAAGGTGGTACGATCCCATCCGGTATCCTGCAACATAGGCAATTGAAAAAAACCCATGGCGGATCGCGGCCCGAAACCCAGGATCGCGATCAGGCAGGCACAGACAACCGCTATCCAGGTTAAATTCTGTATTGATTTTACTTTTGCTTCAGACATGAAATAATCCCGTCACTTTTCTGTAATCTACTTCGATTGACTAATCGAGGCTCCGGAGACCTCTTCCCTGATGAATATCAAAATTCTCGCTACTGGTGGCACTTTCGATAAAATTTATTACGATGCCAAAAGCGATTTTCATATTGGCGAACCAATGGCGACTTCAGTACTCCAAGAAGCCAACGTCACTTTCGAATATCAGGTAGAATCCATTCTCAAAAAAGACAGTCTCGATATCGATGATCAGGATCGAGAGCATATACGACTCAAGGTCGCCGAACAATCTTGCGATAAAATCATCATTACACACGGCACGGATTCAATGATTCAAACTGCCATGTGTTTGCTCGAAATTACCGGCAAAACCATTGTTATCACTGGTGCCATGCAACCTGCTCGCATGCGCTATAGCGATGCCAGCTTTAACATAGGTGTTGCGACAACCGCCGTACAGTTATTGCCAGTTGGCGTTTATGTTGTAATGAACGGTGAGATTTTCGATCCACGAATAACGCGAAAAAACGTCGAGCTCAACCGATTCGAACCTACCAGTTAAACCCCTGATTATAAAAATCTATTGAAAATGAATTCCCGCAATAGCATCAAGCTTTTTTTACCATTTATCGTTTTGGCGATAGCGGCGGCACTGGTTTATTACCTGGTGAATAGTAAACCCGAAAGAAAACAGCCCGAGCTGAAGGAAAAGGTCTGGCAAGTCGATGTTATAAACGCCAAAAGGCAAACCCTGTCGCCGAGCATTACGCTTTATGGTCGGGTCGAATCCCCCGAACAGTTGCAGGCAGCCGCACCGGGCGCTGGCATCGTTGATTCGGTTCACGTCAGAACAGGCGATAAAGTCGTGCAGGGTCAAACTCTGTTGGCTCTGGATCGGCGCGATTTTGACTCGCTCATGGTACAGGTCGATTCTGAACTAAGAGACATCAAAAGTCAGATCGAAGAACTGAAAATAAGGCATCGCTCGAATACAGCTTCACTAAAAACCGAGCAGGAACTTCTCCGGCTCGCAAAAGCAGAAGTCGAGCGCATGCGCCAAATGAAGAACCAGAACCTGGGTTCGGCTACCACATTGAATGAAGCTCGCAGCGTATTGGGACGTCAACAGTTGTCCCTGCAAAACCGACAACTCGAAGTCGATAGTTTCCCAGCCCGATTGCGCATGCTCGAAGCACAGCAAATGAATACCCGTACCCGATTGGGAGACGCCGAACGAATGATAGAGCGTAGCGAAGTCACTGCGGCTTTTGACGCTATTGTCAGTGCCGTGCCGGTTTCAGTCGGTGACCGTGTTGCCATCGGCCAGACTCTACTGACGCTCTACCCCGTTGATGGCCTTGAAGTTCGAGCCCATATTCCGGCCACTTATGTTGGCGATATCCAGGCCTCGATAAAACGCGGAGAAACACCAAAGGCTCGACTCGTATTAAATAATCAAAATTTAATAATCGATTTGAAACGCCTCGCTGGGGAAGCCAAAGCAACCGGTATCGATGCTTATTTTCACACTGGCGATTCGAGCCGCGAACTCCGCCCTGGTTCCCTGTTGTCATTGAGTCTATCGTTGCCGCCAGCCAGAGGAGTAATTGCGATACCGTTTCAGGCAATTTATGGCAATTCCAGAATATACCTGCTTCGTGATGGACGATTACAGGGTATCGATGTCGATACCTTCGGCCAGTTTTATCAGGCCAATGGTGATGCCTTGCTGCTGGTAAAAAGCGAGAAAATAGTTGATAGCGACAATATTGTTATCACTCATTTGCCCAATGCCGTCACTGGACTCAAGGTTAAGACACTAGACTAATGAACCAGAAACATGGACTAATCGGCCTGTTTGCCAAACATAGAGTAGCCCCTAACCTGCTCATGGTAATGATGATTCTAGCGGGCTTGCTGGCTTTAAATAAACTGAACATCCAGTTTTTTCCAAATTTCGAACTGGACAGTATTAGCGTATCGACAATCTGGAGTGGTGCCAGTGCCGAGGATATCGAAACCGCGATAACCATCCCACTCGAACAGCGTTTGCGTACCATCGACCAGCTCAAGGAAATGTTTTCCTCCTCGGCACCGGGTGTGTCCGGCATGACTCTGGAGTTTCACGAGGGTACCGATATGACCCTTGCTCTCTCCGACGTAAAAAAACAGGTAGCCGATTTCACTAACCTGCCCGATGAAGCCGAAGAGCCCCGAATCTCCCAGGCCACTCACTACGAATCGGTGGCAAGACTACTCATCAGCGGCCCAGAAAAACTCGAAGAGCTTCGTATCCTGGTCAGGCAATTCGAGCAGGAGCTTATCGCCCGCGGCATCGACAAAATCGATGTGGTTGGTCTGCCCGAAGAAACGGTTCATATCGAAGTCGAAGCCGAGCAAATGCAGCGACTGGGTATCGGTTTTGATGAATTGGCCAAACGCATTGACAATGCCAGTCAGGATTTACCCGCTGGACTAATCGGTGAAAACGATGGCACCCGTGAAATCCGCAGCAGGAATCAACGTCGGTCAGCCATGCAGTTCGAAGAGCTGAGTGTCGTGAGCGACGAAAACACCTATATTAATTTACGTGATATTGCCGAAGTGGAGAAGCGCATCAAACCCGGCTCACCCTATATAACTATTGGTGAAGAAACAGCCGTCGTCATGGTATTACGGCGCACCGACAAAGGCGATTCACTAGAATCCGCTGAGGTTCTGCAATCGTGGTTGAAAGATACCCGCCCAACCCTGCCGCCAAGCATAAAAATACAGGTATTCAACGAGCGCTGGGAACTGATCAAGGACAGAATCATGTTGCTGCTTAAAAACGGTGCCGGTGGTCTGGCACTGGTATTGTTAATCCTCTATCTATTTCTCTCGACTCGAGTTGCCTTCTGGGTTGCGGTCGGCATCCCGGTTTCTTTTATGGCAACTCTCGCGGTGCTTTATCTAGTCGGCGGCAGTATCAATATGATTAGCCTGTTTGCGCTAATCATGGCACTCGGCATTATCGTCGATGACGCCATCGTGGTCGGTGAAGATGCGCAGGCACACTACGAAATGGGCGAGGAACCGTTAAAGGCCTCCGAAGGTGGTGCCGAACATATGCTAGCTCCGGTCATGGCTTCTTCGTTGACCACGATCGCCGCCTTCCTGCCACTCATGCTCATCGAAGGCAGGATGGGCAATATCATGATGGCGATACCGATCGTGATTATTTGCGTCATCATCGCTTCGCTTATCGAAAGTTTTCTGATCCTGCCCGGCCATTTACGACATGCCTTCGTACATAGCCACCACAAGCCCGATACCGGCATTAAAAAACGGCTCAACCACGGCTTCGAACGATTTCGCGAAGGTTTTTTCAGACCACTGGTTCGGCTCTCGATACAGTTTCGCTGGACGACGATAGCGACTGCCATCGGCTTTTTGCTGCTAGCATTGGGTTTGTTCCTCGGTGGGCGCACCGGCTGGCAATTTTTCCCATCACCGGAATCAACCACAGTATATGCCAATGTAAGGTTTGTTGCTGGTACCGCACAGGAAACCGTCGACAAATTTTTGATACAGGTTGAAGATGCCTTAGTCGATGCGCTAGAAAGTTACGACGAGGAACTGCTATCGACTTATTACACCCTGCACGCTTCTTCGTCTGGGCGCGGGCGGGCGATTAAGGGTGAGCGTAATGGCTCCATATATGTCGAGTTACTTAGCTCCGAAAAACGCAAGACCGCCAACCATGATTTCATAGAAAATTGGCGTGCGCGTGTCGAATTACCCAGCGGCATAGACAGCTTTACTATCACTTCACGACGAGTAGGGCCGAGTCGGCGCGATTTAAATCTAAGGCTAACAGGGTCCACACCCCAAAATATAAAAAAGGCAGCGCTGGATCTCGAAGCAGCGTTAGCAAATCTTGCTGGTGTTTCGGCGATCGACGACGATTTACCCTACGGACGAGAACAGTTGATTTACTCACTGAAACCAGCGGGAGAGGCGCTTGGGCTGTCGATTAACAATCTCGGACGGCAACTACGTGCGGCTTACGATGGCATAGTCGTTCAACGATTCCAGCAGGGTGCCGATGAAATCGAAGTGCGTCTACAGCTACCAACCAGCGAACAACGGCAATTAAGTAGCCTGTTCCAATTGCCAATACGACTTTCGAATGGTGAATTCGTACCGCTGGAAAGTATCGCTAACTGGCAATCGAATCAGGGCTTTGAAGTACTGCGTCATTTTAACGGACGCCTGTCCGTCGATGTTACGGCCGACGTGAATGCCGCTGTCAATACGACCACCGAGGTCGTGCAGGACTTACGACAAACGACTTTACCGGCACTGGCGAGTAAATACGGTATCCAGTACAGCATCGAGGGTCGAGCCGCGAGTCAACGGGAAACTTTTTCAGACATGCTGGCCGGAGCGCTGATAGCTTTGCTGTTAATGTATCTGGTGCTTAGCTGGGTATTTTCATCTTATGGCTGGCCGATTCTGGTGATGCTGATAATACCGCTCGGACTCACCGGTGCGGTGCTGGGACACTGGATTATGGACATGAATTTAACCATCCTCTCGCTGTTCGGTTTTTTTGGTCTTTCCGGCATCGTGGTGAACGATTCGATTATACTGGTAATCTTTTACCGACAGGTTCGGGCTAAGGGTATGGCGATCTACCAGGCCCTGGAAGAAGCCGCCTGCCAACGTTTACGCGCGGTTTTATTAACCTCGTTAACAACCATCGCGGGGCTCACACCGCTATTATTTGAAACATCACGACAGGCGCAGTTTTTAATTCCGATGGCGGTATCTATTGCCTTCGGCCTGGCCTTCGCGACGGTATTAATATTACTCGTCATCCCCGCCATGCTTTCGATTTACGAAGACGTTGCCGAATGGTGGTTACAGGATGATGTTGAAACAGCCACCGAAAGTTAAACTAATATGAAAACATCACTATCTGCGCTCGAAAAAGAGCAATTAAAGTCGGTCGCATCGCCGATCTGGAAAAACATCATCGAGGCCTCTCGTGATCAGGACTATGCGCGGTTTTCGCGCGGGTTTTCCAGCGAGCTACGCGCCAAATTATCCGAGGAGCACTTTCAGCTAAGCTGTCAGGATATCCCGCTATTAACCTGCGTCGACCCAGATTTCGAATTTATCGAATCACTTCAGCGAGAAAAAGGGGTTACCATCCTCTGGCGCCTGCATAGCACTCGATACGAGGGAGAATTTCTGGGAGTCCTCACCTTACAAGCAGGGGAATCTGGAATGGAAATTACCGGAGTTTCGGTAAGTTAGAATTTACGACTCTAACTATCGGTACCACCAACCGTAATTTCCTCAATCTTTAGACTCGGCTGGCCAACCCCCACCGGGATCGACTGGCCCTCCTTGCCACAGACACCGACGCCCTGATCGAGTGCCAGATCATTACCAACCATCGAGATTTTGCCCATGACTTCGGGGCCAGAACCAATTAGAGTCGCGCCTTTTAAGGGTGCGCCGATGCGCCCGTTTTCGATTAAATAAGCTTCTGACAGGGAAAAAACAAACCGCCCCGAAGTGATATCGACCTGGCCACCGCCGAAATTCACCGCGTAGATACCTTTGTCCACAGAGCCGAGAATTTCATCGGGATCAGATTCTCCAGCGAGCATATAGGTATTCGTCATCCGTGGCATCGGCAAATGCGCGAAGGACTCTCGCCGACCATTTGAAGTGGACTGGGTGCCCATCAGACGAGCATTCATTTTGTCCTGCATATAACCCTTGAGAATGCCATTTTCGATCAATACCGTGTTTTGTGCGGGCACGCCTTCGTCATCGACACTGAGTGAACCACGACGATGCTCGAGGCTGCCGTCATCAACGACAGTACATAGCGTCGAGGCTACCTGCTCGCCGATGCGGTTACTAAATGCTGAGGTGCCTTTGCGGTTGAAATCGCCCTCCAGGCCATGACCAACCGCTTCGTGCAGCAAAACCCCTGGCCAGCCAGGACCCAGCACAACCGGCATACTACCGGCTGGGGTGGCTATCGACTCGAGGTTTGTTGCAGCCTGTTTCACCGCATCGCGTGCAAATTCGTAGGCTCGGTCAGTATCAAAAAAAACATCATAGGAGTGCCGACCACCACCACCGGCGCTACCCTGCTCTCTGCGGCCTTTCTGATTCATAAGTACGGTGACATTGAAGCGTACCAACGGCCGGATATCACTCGCCAGGGTACTGTCGGTTGCCGCCACCAGGATATGGTCGATGCCACCGGCCAGTGAAATAATCACTTGCTCGATTCGGTCATCGAGCCCACGAGTATAGACATCGAGCTTTTTCAGTAACTCTACCTTGTCGTCGGCGCTGCGCCCATCGACCGGATTTTTATGCGTATAAAGTGCTTTACTGCTAGCGTTACTTAAGATGATCTGGCTGCTGGCATCCTGGCCCTGCCGAGTGATAGCTCGCGCATTTTTGACCGCCTGACTAATGGCATTCGACTGTAAATCATCGCAGTAAGCAAACCCGGTTTTCTCGCCCGACATAGCTCTAATACCAACGCCTTTTTCAATACTGAAAGAGCCTTCCCGAATAATACCGTCATCCATCACCCAGGATTCCTGCTGCGAGGTTTGAAAATACAGATCACCAGCATCGATTTGCTGACCATGCAGACGATCCAGATACTGATTTAAATTGTCGATACTGAGACCAGTTGGTTCTAGTATCTGATTGGCTACAGTGTCGAGAGTGGCTGACATGAAAATTCCTGAAGTATAATCGGTTAATGATGATCGAAGTTTTACTGCTCAAAGTCTTTGCGTTTGCCGACAATGAGTCGAATCTCATCGGCTGACTGGCTACCTGAAACTAACTGAATATAGTCGGTGGGGATACCGAGCGAAACCAACCAGTCGCGTAATTCTGTGGCCCAGATTTCGCCACTGTCTTCCCCAGGATAGCGTATCAATATACCATTGCCAGCGGCATCATCCCAGTAGGCAACAGCTGAACGCAGGGCCTCAAACTCGGCGATTACGGCGCCACCTCGAGGGCGCGCCCATTCGTCTGCACTCAGGGTAAATATTCGCAAACTATTGGCGGCCAACGGTAGCGACAGGCTGCTTAAAAGCAGGTACAGAATTAACTTATTTTTCAAGGTTACGATTACTCTTTGGTTTATCTTCGACTACCGGTTCTGGCTTGTTAACCACTACAATGACAGGCTCATCCCAGCTCCCAGTCATGCTGTATTCGATTTCGAACGAGTCATCGATCGAAGATTTAAACAGATTCTGTAATAGTAACAACCCCAAACCTCCGGTACTACCGGCAGCAATAGAACCGATCACTGGCAGGGTATAGCGTACTTTGGGAACAACATAGATTTGTTGATTGTAATTACGATCCTTCAACCCGGTTCTACCAACGACTTTCACTTTAGCTGCAGGACCATCTAATTTGGTATTGCCAGTGTATAGACTTTGCCCCTCTAACACCAAATCACCTTTAATTTCATCGAATTCCATACCTGCAAAAAGTACATCGGAGAAGTCGAGGGCCAGGCGACGTGGTAGCGCGCTCAAACTAAACAAACCGACAAACCTTCCTGTGCCGGGTTCGACATCTTTCAGGATCCCATCTTTGAGTTTGAACTTGCCTTTCCCCTGGAGTAGATCCCACTCTGGTTTCATCAACTCATCCGGCCAGCCTATTTCACCTTTGAAGTCGATTGTGCCATTAAGGATGGTATCACCGAAGTCAAGTTTGGCCATAGCTTGACCGAATTCGTCACCCTTTACGGATACATTAAGATGACTGCTTTGCTCTTTCGAAACCGGGTCGTACAGCCAGTGCCCATCGAATTTGAATTCGATATCATCGCTTTTAAAAGACAGAGCATCGACTAACAGCCTATTTTTGACAATACTGGTATCCAGCTCCAGATTGGTGACAGGTCGATCATCATAAACAAACTCTTTGCTACGAAGCCGTAAATTAAACAGGTCGCTCGGAAGCAGGCCAGTACCCGTATTTTTATTCGAGCTAGCTGAAATTCTGACGTATTCGAGATCTATCACGACAGGATTATCTACCGAATCAATTATCGGAAAATCGAACTTGCCTTTAACCATTGACGAATCAATTCGGCCAGTAAAACCGCTCGGTGATTGCAGCAGAAAAAACTCCGTATTGTTAATCTCCCGACCAAACAACCCCATCTTTGTAATATCTAAATCGATAGTTTGCAACAAAGGCATGAGGCTTCGTGAATCTGGTGCCTGCTGGGCTGCCTCAAACTGATAAAGTGTAATCCATTCATCGACTGGCAGCCGAGGCAGCGTACCGTAAACGCGAATACCTTTCGATTTTGGCGCTTTAAACGCATTGGAAAAAGCCAGGTCGAGATCAACCAACTCATGCTCACCGTCTTCGCGCTCCTGCAAACTTCCCCGGCCACGTATTTTACTACCAAGACCATATTCAAAATTAATTCCATTATCGGCCTGGAGTATTACTCTGCCTGTCATCGCACGCCCAAAAGCCCGGCCCTTGTTATAGGGTATGGGGAGATGGATAGCCGTACCCCTCAGATTACTCGATGCATCAACCGTGAGTATCGGCTGACTACCACTTTTTGGCTGATTCGCGATAGCCAGGTCGACCATCCAGTCGCTTTTACCCTCGATACCCCGTGTCAGGCTATCCGGCATCAGGTTTAACAACTGTTGTGTTTCAATCATGCCACTGGCTTCGATCAGAGTAAGCTGATTTTCGAGATCGGTGTCGATATCAATAGTCACAGAATCTTTAAAAAACTGCGCCTTAATGCCTTTCGCTGAAATTTCATCTCGTGTGATTAAAGCCTCACCATTAATTTGAGACAGCTCTATTCCCCAGGCTGGTGCATTAATCCCGGCATTTCTCAGATTTAATTTTACCTCGACCTCTTCTCGCAAATTTTCATCCTCGAGCGGAATCGATAATTTGATTTTGGCCCTAATCCGTCCACCAGGATCCTGTAAGTTTTTGGCGATGTCCTGGAAATCGGTACCCACCGGAGACTCCAGCCAAACGGGTAGCACAGCCTTTGTCGGGCCACTGGCATTAACATTAACTTGAACCACAGAATTCGAAAAATCCGACAGGCTGATCTTGCCACGAGCATTTTTTATACCTGCGTAATGCGCACTGTCAAGATTGATATCAACCCCCATGTTATGAAACAAGATGTACCCTTTTCCCTGCTTTACGGTTGACCAGTTGGGATCGAAAGTTAAGTCGGCATTGTCTATATCGAATCCCACCATTAATTCGCCAGCCATTTTGCGCCCAAACTTTTTAATATTCTCTAGTCGACCGTGAAACAACAATTCACCATTCGATATATCAACCGCGAGGATACTATCATCTATCCATTTACGAGCAGATGCAGGTAAAATTTTAACCGGTAGGTATTTCGACTTTTGACTGCCGATTCCTTCGTCGAAATTGCCTCGTAAATAAAAGAACGGCGGCGCGTCCTGACCTGTTTCAAGCCATAATCGACCTTCCAGTTTAATATCGTCATTCGCAAGTTTGATATCAGGAATCGACAGGGTTACAGCATTAGTATCGAAGCTGGCGAAGGCGTCCAAATTGATTTCGTTGAATTCGAGTGGCGCTATAAATTGATCGGCAAAGTCGAGCGATACCTGTTGTTCACTGATGCTCAGTTTTAGTTGCTCTCTGGCATAGAGAATATCCGCATCGATACCGCTGATGCCTGGGAAATTGCCTACCGGTTTATTACTCAGTCCAATGGCCCGTGACATCATTTCGAGACCCGCGAAGTCCCCTCTGGGCAGGCTAAACCAGGTATCGTCGAAGCTTACCCGAGCCTTGCTCTGGTCTATTAAACTGATGAATTGTTTGGGAAGAAAGTCTTTTCCAGCGTCGACAAAGCGGCTTAACTCGATAGTTTCCAGCCATCCCTCGAACCTGTCCTGGACCGGGTCTCGTATTAAACTGAACTGTGAGACGAGATCTGGCAAGGCTTGTTCATTCACCGAAATATTCTGAGCCTTACTTCTCACCATCCAGTTTTTATCCAGTTTATCCGCATTAAACTGGAACGACAGACCGAAAGGCAGGGTGGCATCTTCGGAACCATACGGATAACCGGCTCCGTTCACCGTAATATCGGCATCCAGACCCTCGACATGCTGATCGCGTGTGCGTAACCAGATTTCACCCGAGATTTCTGTCTGACGAATTTCGTCTATTCCGACTTCGAATAACTCAGCAATGGGGTCGAGCTTGAGCTGCTCGACCTGTAAATAAGCCACGCCCTCGCTCTGTTGCAGGATTGATGTAATCTTTAACGCACCACCAAATATTGGTGGCAAATCGGCCAGCAGTTGCAGATGAGTCGCCTGATCGTGGTGCTGAATATCAGCGAATATATTGTCGATCTGGTAGCTTTGCTGGGTAGTTTCATCTTCGACAATTAGCCGTCTGAGTTCGATCTCAAGATAATGCGGGATAGAAGCCAGCATGTCTTCGATATCGCTGGCCGCAGCGCTACTTTTTGCGGCAACCAGATTAATATCGTTAAGCCACCAACGGTGTTCGCTATCCTTCCGGACGGTGATTTTATCGATTACGCCGGTCACTTCGGATATGACGGCGGTACCAAGCACCAGGCTATCCCATAAATTGAGCTCGATTGAAATGGCATCGACGACCAACGATTTACTTCGATCAGGCAGTGTTATGGATGCGTTATCGAGTTCAAGTACTGGATTGGCTTTATTCCAGTGGGAACGAATTTCACCAAAGCGAATACCCGGAGACAACTCGTATGAAACCCAATCCTGGATGTCCGCCCTAATCAGGCCTATATTCGCCAATCCAATACGCAAACCAGCGACGATTAGGCCAACAAAGATAACCATCCAGATCAGCAATTGCGTGAGGTAGCGAAGCAGGCTCAACATTTTCCCTGAAAAACTATTATCTGGTTAAACCGGAACAACATCGTAAGTTTCCTGTGAAAAATGCGCCTCTACCTGTAGTTTGACCGGTATTTTGATAAAGGTTTCCAATTCAGCCAGACTCGCGGCTTCTTCATCGAGCAGACAGTCGATAACATCCTGATTCGCCATGACCAGTAATTGTTGCGCCTCATCGTAAAGCCTTGCTTCGCGCAGTATTTCACGGAAGATTTCGTAACAAACGGTTTCAGTGGTTTTATGCGATCCGCGTCCGTGGCAGGTTAGGCAAGTTTCACACAAAACATGCTCAAGACTTTCCCGAGTACGCTTTCGGGTCATTTCCACTAAACCCAGCGGGGACACCTCACAAACCTGGGTCTTGGCGTGATCTTTATCGAGATATTTTTGCAGCGACTTCAACACCTGTCGCTTATGCTCTTCGTCTTCCATATCGATGTAATCGATAATTATGATACCGCCGAGGTTACGCAGTCTTAACTGGCGAGCGATCGCCTGAGAGGCTTCGAGATTGGTCTTGAATATCGTTTCTTCCAGATTCTGGTGACCGACGTAAGCCCCGGTATTAATATCAATGGTGGTCATAGCCTCGGTTTGATCGAAGATTAGATAACCGCCTGATTTCAGGCTGACCTGCCGACCCAGTGCGCGTTGAATTTCATCGTCTATGTTGTAAAGATCAAATATTGGACGCTCGCCAGGGTAATGAGCGATCTCTGCGGGCAGGTCAGGAATATAGCGATTAGCGAAACTTACCATCTTCTGATAGGTTTCTCTCGAATCAACTTTTAGACTTTTGGTTTCTCTGCCAACCATATCCCGTAGGGTTCTGATCGCTAGTGGCAAATCCTCGTGGATCACCGAGCCAGGTTTGACGGTCTGGGCACTTTCGGCTAGCGAATCCCACATTTTGCAAAGAAAATTGATATCACGTAGTAGTTCGTCTTCCTCGACACCCTCGGCAGCGGTGCGTACTATACATCCACCATTGCGATGCTCGATTAGACATTCGGATAATAAGGTACGCAGGCGCTCGCGCTCTGCCTCATCTTCAATTTTCACCGAAATACCAATCATCGATGAATTCGGCATGTACACTAGATAGCGCGATGGCACAGAAATACCCGTTGTCAAACGTGCACCCTTGGTTCCCATCGGATCTTTAACTACCTGCACCAACAGGGTTTGACCCTCGTGCAGAAGCTCGTTAATGAGCGGTTTTGCCGCTTCGGTTTCACCGCTATCATTACCAGTGTCGATATCCGAGACATGCAGAAAACCAGCTTTTTCCAGGCCAATATCAATAAAGGCTGCTTCCATACCGGGTAATACCCGATTGACTTTGCCTTTGTAGATATTGCCAACGATACCCCGATTTCCTTCGCGCTCGATACTAACTTCCTGTAACGCCCCATTTTCAATAATCGCGACACGGGTTTCCTGTGGGGTAATGTTGACTAATATTTCTTCACTCACAATCATATTTTTTATACCAGCCTGTCTCATAGCCGTATAATAACTTATTCGCGGTGATAGGGATGCTTTTTGGTGATCGTCCAGGCCCGATAAAGTTGTTCGATTAATACCACACGTACCAGCGCATGTGGCATAGTCATGGCACCGAACGACACGGTTTGGTGACAACTTTGTCGCAACGAATTTGACAGCCCATCCGGCCCCCCGATGACGAGATTCACCTTCGGGTACTCCTGCATCCACTGTTGTAACTGTTTTGCCCAGTCCTGACTATTCCAGTGCTTGCCGTGCTCATCAAGTGCGAGGTTATAACTACCGGATGAAATTTTTTGCTTTATCTGCTCGGCTTCCTTCTGTTTAAAATGATCGGCCGAATCCCTGGCCTTGCGCTGTGCTAGCGGTAGCGTCGTCCACTGGATCGACAATTCACGCGGTAGTCGTTTTATATAATCATCACAAGCAGTATCGACCCATTGCGGCATCTTTTGACCAATACTGATAATTTGTAATTGCATTGACGACTAACTGTCTTCGGCGGCCTCGACCAGCTCTTCACTCCAGAGTTTCTCCAGATCATAAAAAGTTCGGGTATCGGGTAGCATCACATGTACGATGACATCGCCGAGGTCGACCAGAACCCATTCACCGACGGATTCACCTTCTACGCCAATGGGTGGAATGCCTGCGGCTTTGGCGGCTTCGACGACCGATCCCGCGATTGAACTCACGTGCCGGGTTGATTTACCGCTGGCAAAAATCATGTAATCGGTGAAACTGGCTCGTTTTCTGACATCAAGCACAACAATATTTAGTGCCTTAAAATCTTCCAGTGCATCTACCGCGATCTTTTTAACGGCTTCCGATTGCAGGGCGACGGGGTTTGTTTTACTCACAATTTTTCTCGTACAGATGATGCTGTTTAATATAGTCCATAACTTCCGGTCGCAGGCAATTATCTGCTGGATGACCTTCGGCTAATAACTTGCGAACCTCGGTTGATGAACAGGAACACTCATCAATATCGAGGGATAATATAAGACCGGAAGTCTGTTTTTCCAGCTCATTTATGGAACCAGCGTGATGATCAGGAAAAATACGCCGATCTAGTGCCTGGCCAGGCCTACCGCATACAACCAAATGCGCCTTGTCCAGTACCTCCTCGGGAGACTTCCAGCCTGCAAGCTGATTGAATGAGTCGACACCCACTAACAAACACAATATAGCTTTCTGTTGACTCGCAATCTGACCCAAACTATCGACCATATACGACGGCCCGCCACGGTCGATCTCGAGCGTATTGGTGCGCATAGCAGAATATCTCGCAAGCACCAGTTCGATCATTTTCAATCGATGGATAGCTTCGACATGTGGCTGTTGACGATGCACCGGATTAGCGCAGGGCATAAACTGAACTTCATCGAGCTCCAATTTGGCCAGCGCTTGCTCTGCGAGTTGAATATGCCCTTTGTGAATCGGGTCAAAGGTGCCACCGAATATTCCGATCATGTTCAAGATCGAATATGCCCATCCCCAAAGACGATATATTTCTGTGAAGTGAGGCCTTCGAGTCCTACCGGACCACGCGCGTGCAGTTTATCGGTACTAATACCGATTTCGGCGCCAAGGCCATATTCGTAACCATCGGCAAACGCGGTCGAAGCATTCACCATCACCGAGCTCGAATCCACATCCCGCAGAAACAGCCGGGCACGACTAAAGTCTTCGGTGACGATGGCATCGGTATGCTGCGATCCGTATTGATTTATGTGCGCGATGGCCTGCTCCATATCGTCGACGATTTTAATCGAAAGTATAGCCTCCAGATATTCGGTGCCCCAGTCTTCTTCAGTCGCTGCGGCCATTTCATTATTGGTCAATTGCCGGGTTCGTTCACAACCTCTCAATTCGACTTCTTTGTCCAGCAGCTGCTTTTCAATATCCGGCAATATCGACTCCGCAATGTCGCTTGCAATTAGCAAGGTCTCCATGGCGTTACAGACACCGTAACGTCGCGTCTTGGCATTAATCGCGATTTTCAAAGCCTTATCCAGATCGGCCTTATCATCGATATAAACATGACAAATGCCGTCAAGATGTTTGATCACCGGAATCTTCGAGTCACTGGCAATACGTTCGATCAACGACTTGCCACCGCGTGGAATAATAACGTCGATGGAGTCATTCATATTCAGCATCATACCGACGGCGCTGCGATCGATCGTGTTAACGACCTGTACCGCAAATTCGGGTAACCCGGATTCGCGCAACCCCCGTTTAATGCACTGATAAATGGCCTGATTGGAATGAATCGCTTCCTTCCCACCACGCAAAACGCTGGCATTGCCAGACTTAAGACATAGTGCCGCAGCGTCGATGGTGACATTGGGTCTGGATTCGTAAATGATACCGATGACTCCTAGCGGTACCCGCATCTTACCAATTTGAATGCCGCTGGGGCGGTAGCGCATATCGCTAATTTCACCGACTGGATCAACCAGAGTAGAAACCTGCTGTAATCCCTCGATCATCGCATCGATTCGAGCGTCGGATAACAATAAACGATCCAGCATCGCGTCGCTGAGGCCATCGGCCCTGCCCTGCTGCATGTCGCAAGCGTTTTCGCGTTGAATCATCTCGCGTTCGCTATCGATGATTTCACCAATTTTCAACAAGGCGGAATTTTTCGCTTCCGGTGCAAACTGTGCCATGAGGTGTGCGGCAGATCGCGCCTGACGGCCGAGATTGTCCATATACTGCTCAAGGTCTGCAGTATCTTCATTTATCTGGTTTTGTAAAACAGCACCCATCTGTTTATCCTGTACATTTAATGCATTCAGATATTGCCTTCATAAGAATGCATTCAAAAAGCTTATAGCTGTAATTTCAGTCCACAAAACTGGCTAATTAACGCCTTCAATTGTAGCCAGTCCTGATCTGGATAATCACTATCCTGCTGGCCCTTACTCACCCGGTCTAATGTAGCACAGCTTTGTAGCAAACGCTCAATCTGCGAACCATTCAATCGTGACAAAGCGGTTTGGTAAAGGCGTTGTTTATTACGCCAGATTCGCTTTGCCTGCCAGACCCGGTCATTCAGGCTACCTGTTGATTGCGCAAGTTTCAGGCCACTTAGCTGTTCCAGTGCCGACTGTACCGCCCAGCGAATTTGTGTTGTCACAAAGCCCTCGTTTTTCAGACTTTCGAGAATTTTCAAAGCCCGCCCAGCCTGGCCAGCAAGACAGGCGTCAACCAGAACGAATTGACTGTAACGCGCGCTTTGCGAAACAGATTCTTCGATCACTTCGAAGGCGATATCCTGCTCACCATCAAATCGAATCGAAAGCTTTTCCAGTTCCTGGTCTGCAGCCAGTAAATTGCCTTCGGTTCTTTCTGCCAGAAATGCCGCAGCCTGCTGATCTATTTTTAATCCTTTTTGTAACGCACGTTGTTTAATCCAGGCGACCAGTTCGTTCTCGTAAACTGGCTTTAACTCAACGATTTCTCCTGCCTTTTGTAAACTCTTGAACCAGCTGGCATTTTTGCTTTGACGATCCAGATTTGGCACGACAAAAATATAAAGATTGTCCTCAGACGGTTTCTCGCAAAGTAATTGAATGACCTTCCCACCTTTTTGTCCTGGTTTACCATTAACGATAGAGACAATGCGGCATTTTTTACTCGCAAATAATGACAGCATATCGCCTTCTTCGAGCATAGCATTCCAGTCGAAACCCGACTCTGTCACCAGGTTTTGAATATCTTCGTAGCCGGCTTCTCGCAATGAACTTCGCGCGACATCAAGCCAGTCGCGTATCAGCAACGGCTCGCTGCTTGAGAGTAAAACTAGGTGTTTTGGGCTTTCACTTATCTGGCTGGCTTGCATGGATATTGAGGCGTTCGAACTGACGATACATGCTAGCATATTAGCATTAACTTTCTGGCATAAAAAAACCCTCCGACTCTTGCAAATCAGAGGGTTTAAAGATTACCTGCTTTATTTCATCCAGCGGCTTCCAGCTAAGCTTCCCTGCCTTTCGATGTGGGGAGAATATCCATATACACATCTCCTTGGGTCTGTCTCCTTACAGACATGCATGTATTATAAACATAGCCTTATTATTGCAAATAGGCTGTGGCTACTATGCAACGTAGGTTCTTTCCCATTATTTTTGTAGGATTTATCCTACATGTCTCGAAGACCGTCCGAAGGCTCTATCCCGGAAGCTCTTAAACCGCCTAAAATTGCTGCTACAATAGCGGTGACCACCGTTAACCCCAGTGCCCAGAAAAAATGTTCGGTCAGCAAATAACACAGGGATTGATCCAGGTTTAATCGCGGGGCCAGGAAACGGTTAATCAATTGCTCGAAACCCAGATAAACCAGTACCGCCAGCAACCATCCCAGTATTGCCGTATAGCAGGACTGCAATACCGGAAACAGAACAATGACGCTGCTTCTGAAACCGATGAGTCTCAGCACACTGAGGTCTTTGCCTTTTCGATCGACATTCGCCCACAGACTCGCACCCAGCGAAAAGGCAAACCCGGCAGCTCCGACGCAGGCAATAATCCAGAAAATAACCGAGAGGTTTTGATCAATCGACTGTACTGTTTCGATCTCTGCAACATTGGCCTTGACGCGAACGCCCTGTTTTTCCAGGTCGGCGACTATACCCCCGACATCGTTAATTGAGCGCGCATAAAGCCGGAACGAAGGAAACACTCTTGATGCAGAGGATCCACTATCACCATCCCAACCAAGATCAGGCACCTCACGGCCATCCTTAAACTGCTCGGTTGCGACCAGCAAATCGAGATTCACAAAAGCCACATTACGACTGGTCACCGAGATGCTGGCTATATCGATAACGTTTACAGTCAGGTGCACTCGCTCGCGTTTACCGTGAAATTGCCGAGCCAGACTGGCATCGATACGATCACCTTGTTCGACTTTTAATTTCTTCGCGGCGCTTTGACTCAGGATTATCTGGTAGTAATCGTCAGGAAACCTCTGCATACCAGCAAGCAAGGGGTCATTCTCGGCAGTAGCCAGCAGCTCGCTCGAAAGAATTCTCGTAGCGGTATCGCTTTTGAGCTGGATTGTTGCAGCCAGAGCTCGTGTTTTTGGAATAATAAACTCGATATCCTTGCGGTTACGAAAATCTTCAATCCATTGCTCAGAATAGCGCCCGCTACCGATAGGACGAATTTCTCGGTTGGTCGGGTTTTCTACCAGGCTATCTACCATGCTAGTGACGATGCCGAACTTTAATCCAAACAGAATCATCATCGGCGCCAGCACCGCAGACAGTGCAAAGATAAAACAGCCCGACATACGCCATTCGTGGCTATAGTCACGGAAGCTGAGGCGGATGATATTGCTAAGCTGGCTCACTTAGGGCATCTCTTAGTCATGGAATGTTGATTGATAGATGCGACCATTTTCGACCGGTTCGGCTTCCTGTTTTAACACCCTCAAATCCATTTTATAAACATGCGCCCAGTCGTGGCTTGCAGTGATCAGCGTTATCTTTAAGCCCTTGATCAATTCCATCACCACGGCCATGATTTTTCGCGTCGTGATCGGATCAAGTGCCGCAGTGGGTTCATCGGCCAGCAATATCGAAGGTCGGTGCGAAAGCGCTCGCGCAAAGGCGGCGCGTTGCCTTTCTCCGGCGGAAAGCAGCCCTGGTAACTTGTCGAGTTGCCGATGTATTCCCAGCACTTTGGCGATCGAGTTTATCGAATCATCATCCGCAAGCTTGAGTAACCGGCGCGGTAATTCGATATTTTCACGTACTGTCAAATAGGGTAGTAGCCCGCCATTTTGCAGCACGTAACCAATATGTTGTTTGCGGATTTGGGATAATCGACTCTGGCGATGGTGATGCCAGAGCTTATCGACTTGCTGACTTTTACCATCTACCGGGTCGATATCGAAATGATCAGACTTATCGGGGTGTAGTATTAGCGCCAGCATGTCCAGCAGTGTGCTTTTGCCGCAACCGCTATGGCCTACCAGAGCAATATTCTCCTGTGCCTTTATTTCGATACTGGGGACCTGGAGGCGAAACCCAACACCGTCGACCAAACGCTCCTTAACGACATTTTTTAAATCGTATACGACTGTCACGGAATTAAGGCAATAAATCGAGGGCAACTGGAAATACCGAGTTACCATTGACGGCACCACCGCCCGGGGTCACCCATAGATCGGTGTGATCGTGCAAGGCCTGGTAATAATTGATTTTGCTATCGAGTCGCTGCATAAATTCGATTTGAGTTTTCGCCGACCATTCTTCCCAGCTCTCCAGCGTCAAGTTCATTACTTCGCCGGTATAGGGCAAGTCTTCGATATATTCGCGCATATAGCCCATTTCTGCCAGATTAGTACCTGCACTCGAGGTGCTACCGGCCACCGATGAAGGGTCTCGACTCACCGTTGCTGCCAGGCTTTTAAGATCGTTAATGAAATTTTTCGGACTAAGCACACCCTCTTCTGCGAGTTCCAGAACTTGCTGCATGACATTTTTCAAATCGCTGAGTTGGTCGCGAGTTAATAAAACACGGACATCTACCGAAGACCGTTCAGGATTCATAAAATCTCGATCGACCATCCAGGCATCGAACACTCTGGGTAAAGGCTTGCCCGACTCCCGTTGCAGATAACGCATACGCAAGGCATTACCCAGTTTCGCAACCCGATCCTGAAGTCGTGAAAGCTGAGTGGTAGTCTCATCACCGGAATCGCTTTTAGGCAAGGGAATGGGCGGCACGCCATTCGTCGTCGCCAATACCTGTTGGGTTATCTGATTGGCTAGAGTTTCCAACACGGTACCGAATTCGTCGACCTGACCGAGGCTAACACCGTAGTAAAAATCGCCAATCCCCGGATAAAAAGACAGCGCCTTATAAAGGCTTTCGGCTCTTTCATGGTCGGCAATAATCGATGGTGTACGCAGGTGGAACACCCAGAGTGACACGCCTTTATCGTAGGCCAGTTGACGCAGTGCCTGTGCACTCAGGCGCGTTGTACCGAGTGAATCGTGGCTTTCCCGCGGCCCGGCGTCGGTGATCAGAATAATGTAGCGGGCATCGAAGTTATCCCAGTCAGAATCCTCGATGGCCGACTTAATCCCGGCATAGGCATCTTCGCGAAAATCTCGGCTGGATATAGTCGCCGGGCTGAGATTGTTCACTCCCTCAAAAAATTGATCGACATCGGTACCTTCCGACAAGCTGACGTATTGCCGGGTAAGATATTCGAGTTCGGGCACCTGATCGAGATTATCCCGATACGCGGTCATACCAAAGCTAACCTGATTGGTCAGTCCCTGTTTATCGATAGCGCTAAAAACTCTTCGAACCGCTTCGCGAGTACGATCTATATAAGGTCCCATCGAAGCCGTCGAATCGATGACAAAATGGATGCCACTGCGGTAACTGCGCGTCTTTTTGGCCGACTGAGAAAGGTCATCGGCATCGGAATCATCATCTAGCGGTACAGTGGCGATTTCGAGTAAACGAGCCTGCTCGTTGCCCAGATAAACATCTTCGTACTGTTTTATCGGCACCAGATAAAAATTATCCCGAATTTCCAGATGCGCTTCGGGCTGTATCGCAATCACAGGACTATTTTCCAGCGGTTCACCACTGACCGCGGCCTCGTACAGCTTCTGATAGGCTTCTTTGTCAAAATTATCTACCAAATCCTTAAGCGATTTCTTATTGTAAAACAGCATGACCCGCTGGATATCCTGAGGGTCTTTGAACGATACAGTCAGGGCCTGGTTCCAGACAATCGCCTGCTTCTCTGGTACCCAGCCTACTGTCTTACCAAAACTATCGTAGCCGACTTTAATCCAGCCATCCTGCTTTTCGTAAACGTATAAAACACTAAACGGTACGACTTCCTGCGAGTTACTGGTACGACTGGTTTGCTCGTAAATGCGCGCATCGGGCGTACTTAATACGCGCTGATAAAGGGTTTTCTTACCTTCCATTAGCAGTGGTTTCAGCTCGGCCGCCTGTAGACTAAAGGCCAAAACCATGACGAAACCAGCCAATACTATTCGACTTATTCTTTTCACTTTATCTCCTGTGGGGCTGGAAGAAAATACGAAATAACAGCATAGTCTCTACTGCGTCAGCAGTAGTAACTGACGCGCATCGGGGTCGCCGCTTGCCCATGCCTGAACCGCCCATTGTTGCAGGTTTTGAATTTTTTCATCGGCCTCGATCTGGCCCAGGTCAGCTAGCTTTCGATACCATTTGTAGGACTGAATAGCATCGGCCCGGTCGAGCAGGTTGTTTTCTGACCGAAATAATGTCGGGTCGGATAATTCACCCATTTTCATCATTGCTGGTTCGAAGCCTTCGCGTGCTGAAAAGAAGTAGAGAAGATGGGCATCGGCGAGGCTGCCTTCGCTATCGTACTCGTGCGCCTTTTCGAATATCGACTCCAGTGGATAGGGTGTCTCTTCGGCTCGGACCCGCTCTATTAACTGACGCGCCCGCATTCCCGGTGGCGGCAGTAGGCTGCGATCGATTTGTCCGACCGTATCTGCGCCGCTATCAATCTCGCTGGCAATGACCGGAACACCCCGATCAGTACCAAAAAATATGAATAGAATCAGGCCGATAACAATGAGACTAATCCAGAACAGGGGATTACTTTTTGCTGCGAAAGAGCTCGGTTCGATCAAATCTGACATGAATGTTTTCGGTTATAGGTTTGTTGTCACCAGGCAATACTGATTCGATAGTAGCCACCCGTTCTAGCCGATTATAAACGTCTGAGCTGTATCATCAAACTATTAAACAAAGCATCGTCCAGATTATCCAGAACGTGTTGTTTTTCACCTTCGGAGCTGAGCAAATTATTATCATCGAGCTCTAGATCCTGCCGTTGTACCAGCCTCTGATTATCCACCAGTCGGTTACCCCCGGCATCGGTCAGGCTGTAACTAAGCTGACGCGAGAGTCGAAAAATCGTTTTATTCGAACCAGCGCTGTCTGCCAGTTTACGCTCTGGCAGTGTTTCGAGCGCAATATTTAAGACTACAGGCCGCAGCTCATCGCCGTATCGTAGCGTGGCGCCTGCTCGTTCCAGTTGAGACTTTAAATCGCGTTGCTGAGCCGTCGATAGATCATCGGCGACCAGTCGCAGGTTAGTCAATTGATCGGGTAGAGCCGAGAAGCCACGTAGCTGAAAACCGCAGGCCTGCAAGCTCATCACCAGGGCGAACCCAAGACCAATGAATCCTGGCCAGCGAAATTTCATACGACCCGTCTCACACTACTATGTTGACTAATTTACCGGGAACAACAATTACCTTGCGTAACGCCTGATCACCGATGAATCGCTTCACCTGCTCGTTATCTAATGCGGCTGTCTCACAGCTGGCCTTATCGGCCTCTGCAGAAATTTGCATTTTACCGCGCAGCTTGCCATTGACCTGAATCACCATTTCAATGCTTTCCTGTACTAGTGCCGATTCATCAACCTGCGGCCAGCTATGATCGATAATAAGGCTGTCATGACCCAGGTCCTGCCAAAGCTGATGGCAAACATGCGGAATGATCGGTGCCAGCATTAACACCATGTTGTCGAATATTTCCTGGCGGATCGCTTTTCCCTGGTCCGATTCATCTTCGAATTTGGAGACCGCATTGAGTAACTCCATGTTGGCCGCAATTGCCGTATTAAAAGTCAATCGGCGACCGTAGTCGTCGCTCACCTTGCGGACAGTTTCGTGCAGTTTCAAACGCATAGCCTTTTGCGCAGCGTTCAAACCGTCGCGGTCGAGTTCGATAACTGCGGTATCAGAATCCAGATGCTGATGAATCCCATGCCACAGCCGCTTGAGGAATTTATGCCCTCCTTCTACTCCTGCATCGGACCATTCCAACGACTGTTCGGGCGGTGAGGCAAACATCACGAACAGACGTACGGTATCGGCACCGAAACGGTCGATCAAGCCCTGAGGATCGACCGTATTACCTTTTGATTTCGACATCTTACTACCGTCTTTTAAAACCATGCCCTGGGTTAGCAGGCTTTTGAAGGGCTCGTCGGAATTCACCAAACCTTCGTCACGCATGAGCTTGTGGTAAAAACGGGCATAGAGTAAATGCAAAATCGCGTGCTCGATGCCACCGATGTAATAATCGACCGGCGCCCAGTAGTCGGCGCGTTCGTCGAGCATGGCACTGGTCTGGTCCGTACAGGCATAACGTGCGTAATACCAGGACGACTCCATAAATGTATCGAAGGTATCGGTTTCGCGTTCTGCTGGTTTACCGCATGACGGACAGGTGGTCTGGATGAACGAATCCATGGTCTTGATCGGCGAGCCGATTCCGTTAAATTCGATGTCTTCGGGTAACACCACGGGCAAGTCCTTTTCTGGCACCGCGACGGGGCCGCAGTCATCGCAATTAATCACCGGAATCGGCGCGCCCCAGTAGCGCTGACGAGAAACACCCCAGTCGCGTAGCCGATAATTAACCTGGCGAATGCCGCCATTTTTCTCTTCAAGCTGATCGGCGATAGTATTAAACGCGGTTTTGAAGTCGAGTCCGTCGAGCATTTCAGAATTGCAGCAAACACCGTCTTTGGTGACGAATGACTCGGTTTCGAGATCAACCGCCGAGCCATCTGTCGGCGCAATTACCTGGCGAATTTCGATACCGTATTTACGCGCGAATTCCCAGTCGCGCTGATCATGTGCAGGAACCGACATGATCGCGCCGGTGCCGTAGCCCATGAGCACGAAATTAGCGATCCAGATCGGAATTTCCTCGCCGTTTACCGGGTTGACCGCGTTAATGCCTAATGAGAACCCGAGCTTTTCCATTTTTTCCATGGCAGCTTCGGCAGTATTCGTCTTCTTGCAGGACTCGATGAATTCGGCGATCTCAGGGTTGTTTTCGGCAGCCTGTAACGACAGCGGATGCTCGGCAGCTATCGCCATGAAAGTCGCGCCATATAGCGTGTCTGGTCGAGTGGTATAAACCATCAGCGAGTCATGCCCCGGCACCTGGAATTCGACTTCCATACCTTCGGAGCGACCGATCCAGTTTCGCTGCATGGTCTTGACCTGCTCGGGCCAGGATACGGTATCGAGGTCGTCTAGTAACTGCTCGGCGTAGTCGGTGATTTTCAAAAACCATTGTGCGATTTCGCGGCGCTCAACTGGCGTGTCACACCGCCAGCAACAACCTTCTATGACCTGCTCGTTAGCCAGCACAGTCATGTCGTGCGGACACCAGTTTACCGGCGCGGTTTTTTTGTAGGCGATGCCCTTTTCCATCAATCGGGTGAAGAACCACTGCTCCCAGCGATAGTAGTCGGGTTTACAGGTCGCCAGTTCGCGTTTCCAGTCGTAACCGAAACCCAGAAGCTTTAACTGCGTGCGCATATAGTCAATATTTTCGTAAGTCCATTTCGCGGGTGGTACGTTATTTTTAATCGCCGCATTCTCTGCTGGCATACCGAAGGCATCCCAACCCATAGGTTGCATTACGTTTTTCCCCTGCATACGCTGAAACCGGCTGAGCACATCGCCGATGGTGTAATTACGAACATGCCCCATATGTAACTTGCCGCTGGGATAAGGGAACATCGATAAGCAGTAATAACTTTCTTTATTCGGGTCTTCACTGACTTCGAATGAGCCGGAATCGGCCCAGTATTGTTGCGCCTTAGCTTCGAGGGTTTTCGGGTCGTATTGCTGATCCATAAATGATTCTGTCGCGTGATTATCTAAAATTTGGGGGAAGGATACTCCAGTGTCTGGGTAACTTAAAGCAAGAATGGTGCAATGCCGGTTAGTTATAAACGCCCCGAACCGTAGGGTGTCAATAACTGAAAATGCTCCTCGACAATAGCTCCTGCATTGTTCTACTAAGTTACATCCCTGTAACGATGCTTTTTCAGCATACATGCCTTCCCTGGCAATAAGCGAAGCGCATTGCACCAATAAAAACATCGTAACCTACAAAAATCCAACGCAACTCCCCCTCTAATGAAACACACCCCTACTTTTGAGCCGAATTACCCGATGACAATCCCTCTCCATGCCTCGTCTCCTTCCCTAGTAGTATTCTGTACAGTTCCACATAAGATTTAGCCATTCTTTCAGCAGTAAACAACTTCCAGTATCGGTCTTGTGCACACTTCCCCATCGCCGCTGCCTCCTTCGGATTATTCCACAGGTAATCCATCGCCTTGCGGAGGGCAACTGGGTCACTGGGAGGCACCACAACACCTGTCTCTTTATCTATATTAATATAAGTCGTCCCGGTACCAATCTCACTAGAGATTAATGGCTTGCCATACATAGCCCCTTCCAGCAAAGAGATGCCGAAAGCCTCTGAGCGAAGATGCGATGGGAAAACTGCCGCATAGCAAAGCTCCAGTAAAACCACTTTATCTTCATCCGACAAATGACCTAAAAAATGTATATTGTGCACTCCGAGTCTTGCCGCATGCTCTTTTAACTCATTCTCTACTGGTCCTGCCCCCACAATTACTATCGGGTAATTCGAATTACGGGCGGCATCGACCAAAATATGCAGTCCCTTGTAATATCGAATCATCCCAACAAACAGAAAAAAACGCGGCCCAAATCGCTCACGCCAGTAATTCAGCCTTTCCGGCGTAACTGCAGGATAGGTGCTTTTATCGAGACCTATCGGAATTACGCTAGTCTTGTGTTTGAATTGCGAGAGAACGTCGCTGGTTGCCAGATAATTGGGTGAAGTTGCTACAATTTGATTAACGTCAGATAAAAATAGGCGCTCCAAAGGCCTATATAGTTTAAGCAGGTATTTTTGCTTTATGATGTCCGAATGGTAAGTCAGCAAAGTTGGTTTGTTAACTCGTGAAGCAAAGTGAAGTACATCGGTAAAAGGATATGGAAAATGATAATGGATAAGATCGGCTTCCTTGGCCAATTGACGAAACCGTAAAAAAGCCGAAGCAGAAAAAGGGGTAGATGCAATTTCAAAATTAGAACGGCAGCGGTGGACTTTATGACCATCTACCTCAACAGTTCGGTCAACCACTACAGGGCTTAGAGACAATACCTCAGTGGTAATGCCCAGGCTAACTGTACCCCGTGCTATCTGATTAATGACCTGTTCAATACCGCCGATTGTGTCTGGTATATATGTCTTATAAAAATGGAGAACCTTCACGAATAGTCAGTTAAAATTATTTAATGTATGAATAATGTTTCCGGTATGGTGCTCGGAACATTGCTAATTGATTTATCAATTTATACTTAGCCTTATGACTAATAAACAGAAAAACCTCTGAAATTTCACCCGGATTATCTAATAAAAACCTGCATGAGGTCATTATAAACTTAATAGGTTTTTCTTTGGAACAAAATCCTTTCTCCTTAGAGTACTCATAATATAATTCCCAACAACTCGGGATATATCCGACCTCATCAAGTAACATCGAACGAATCTCTTCGACAAATTTCTCCCCACCTGTTGCTGATTTAGTAGCATCGTAAATCCTTGTCGCTGATAGCGGTTTTTTAATATACAAGAAATTTGCGCCTGCCTGATAAAACTTAAGCCAAAGATTATAATCCAGGCAATAGTGCAGGTCGTCTCGAATTCCCCCAACTTTATCGTATATAGATCTACGAAAGAACACTGAAGGTTGAGATAAGATACAGGTGTTTAAAAGCAACTTTTCGCTAAATATTGATGTGGGATACCTGCCTTGAATTACCCCTGTTTTATTAATAAAAAAAGCGTCTCCGTAGATGACATCAACACTCGGATTGTCTTCAAATGCTTCGACTACTGTTTCTACTGCACCGGGCAATAAGACATCATCAGAATTAATCCAGCCTAAAATACTCCCATCTGAATATCTAAACCCCCGGTTAAGTGCATCAGCTTGACCTGCATCTGATTGAATGCGCACATGCGTATTCTCCGCGCCATGGTACCGAGCCAATACTTCAGATGTGATATCGGTGCTACAGTTATCCTGAATGATGTATTGAAGCGTAGAACACCCCAACTCCTGGTCTATGACACTTCGGAGAGATTCTTCAAGAAATTCTCCCTGGTTATAGGACGGAGTGACTATTGATATTTTTGTTGTAGATGATTTCAAAATAGGCGGATGAATTGCTTTTAGTTGGTTAGACGCTTCACTAGCGACTGATCAACCATTGTTTAAACCGTCTCGGTGTTATTTTCCCTACTGCCTTTTTGAGGCCAGCGGGCATCCCGTCAGCCAGCGTATAAAGTTTTCTCCTGGCCGTAGCTAAAATCCTTTCCCCCAGACTCAAATCACGCCAGCCCCGTGATGCCAGCCCTATTATGGCACTCCCTTCAGCAAAAGATATCTTATGTGGGATCCCCGTTTTGTCAACCACTCCCATCCTGTCCAAAACAGAAAAAAGACTTCCATAAGAAGCTTCAAGTGAAAAAACATTTCTAGCATAAAGAGGGGCTAATTGAGACATCCGCGACAATACTTCTCTGTTATTGTGCATCTTCACAATACCTGATGCCAGGCATTCTGCCGATATTTCTTTCAACCGACACCCGGTTATGCCTTCTTTAATAGCATCTTTCACACCTGTGACATCAAAGCCCAGACTCGGGGTACCGCACATCGCAGCTTCTATAAATACCTGTCCAAAGGTTTCTTCAACACTAGGGCCTACAAACAAATCTGCAGCATTTAGCGCGATCACCAGATCTTCGACATCGCTTACGTAACCCAATTTCACCAACTGGACTCCAGAAAGATTCAAATCCTGGTCAAGTCGACCAATCACGATAAGCGCGATGTTGTCGAGTTCTATCATTCGTAGGGCACTGCTTAACAATTGCCCACCTTTTCGTTTATCACTTAGAGACGACGCGCTGAATAACAAGGTGAAGCGATCTATTTCAATGCCCAATTTTTGTTTACAATCTAGTTTATCCCTCGGCCTAAAGACATCAACAGGTACGCCTAAACGAATTTTATGAACGGGTATCGCATTCGACAATGTCTGTAAAGCCTTGTTGACAAAATCCTCAGCCCAGGTCGAATTCGCTAAAAATGTAAACCTGGATGTCTGTGATAGAAAGTCACGTTTTTCAATCCATGCAGAGTTAATCTTGTGCTTCTTAATAACGGGATACTCGTTTGCAGTAGGGCAGTCGGAATTGCAGCCAGTCAATAATCGTGGACAACCAGCAGTATAAGGACACCGACCACTCAAAATCCAAAAGTCATGAGTTAACCAAAAACATGGATATCTGCTCTCTAAATCAGAAATCAAATTCGGCAGCGTTTTTTCAACCCCATGCAAATTCCCCCACATTACAAGATCGGGGGAAAATTGCCGAACCGAATCAATGATTTCCGAGTACTCGGTACTAAGCCTGGAGGACGCCAGATCAAAAACAGCCAATTCATGACCTGCCAATTCAAAAGCAGCAGCAATACGCATTTGAGCGATACCTGCTCCATAGAGATATCCCAAATCGTTGATAAGCGCTATCCGAAGCCTCTTGCCCCAATTTACGGCTGGCCGCTCGGTACCACTCCAATTGATATCATGTTCACGGCAAAAACGGTCACGTACCTTAATTAGCTCAGATTTAAATTTACTTTGATCGGCGGTTTTTTGTTCGGAATGAGCGCGAAACTTGACAATTGGTGTCCCTATGACTGACAAGCTGGCCTCAGCAAATGCAAAGCGACACCACAGTTCATAATCCATACTATAAAAGTAGTCTTCATGAACGTAACCACCAGCCCTTTCCCACAATTCACGGGTGAAAAAAACCTCAGGTTGGTAAAAAAATTGTCCCGCGTTCCAACCATTGTCTAAATCCAGGATATCATGTAGCGGCAGCTTACCGTCTCCACAGGAAGTCATATGACGATGCATGAGATTTCCGTCTTCATATATCTCACAGATTCCTGCCACCAAATCTGTTCTATTCGTATAAAAAGCAATCGCCATGGACCAAAGGGCATTTGGTGAAAATTGATCGTCACTATTCAGCCAACAAAAAATATCTCCCGTCGCTTGAGCAAACCCCTTATTAATGGCATGACCTTGCCCATTATCTTTTTCACTAACAAAATAATTTAACCGATCGACATAATCATCGATAACTGCGAGTGTTGAATCGGTCGAGCCACCATCAATAACGATATATTCGAGATTCGGATAATTCTGTGACAATACGGACTCAATTGTCTCGCGGATATACTTTCCCTGATTGAAGGAAGGTGTAACCACACTGATCCTGGGGAACTGGATCTCAGACATGGCCAACAACGCTTCGGAGGCCCTGTCTATTAGTGAAATAATGGCGCAATATCGGTTTTTTCAAGAAATCGAAAATATCACTTTTCAGGCTTTTATCCAATCCTATGCCCTCTTCGATCGGACGAAAACGCTTAAAATAATTGTCACCTGGTTTGTTTACATCACATTTATTGAATCCTGAAAACCCTACGACCCGGGCAATCGTTTCTCTTTTCGCCAATGAGTCATAAGGCACCAACAAGACATTAGACTCCGCACCATGTCTGAGTATCCATTTTTTCATAAAAGAAACCCAAAATGACATTTTATTCCTTAGGAAATCTGGCCACAGGCCAACCTGCCTTCCATTTTTCTGCTCCAATTCGTACCAGCTCCTGACGGAATAAAAGGGGTGGCGAAACTGAACGATGAACCTGTCCTTCGGGGTGTAGGGCAAGTTGAGTTTAAAATCGTGGTTTTTAAGTATTCTGTTGCCAGCGGCACATCTGAGGTCTTTAGTCTGCCAATTTTTTCCCTTATCTGGACATTCAATCTCAACTCCATTGTGACGTATACAATTGTAAAATTCACAATAATGTTCAGCAAAATCTGAAATACGACTTAAGAAACCTATCATGGCGTGGTGGCCACTTCGCGGAAAACTAACCACATACGTTACCCGCTCTGGCTCGCCTGACCAATTCAGAGAAGATGGAAGAATCTCCCTCACTAGCTAGTTCGTTAATTGCTTAATGTAACCTGACAAGGTCTGGCGAGTCACACAGTGAATATCAGACAAACAGAGACTACCCGCAGAAACGTTTGGAGTAAGAATTTCTACTTCGGTTGTTCTTCGATCTGGTATGACAGGCAAATGGCATATCAATCGATCATAATCTTCTACGTGGATGACCTTGTGTTTTTTGCGTTTGCCATCAACCAGAATCTTCACTTTTTTTAAGAATGCGTGATCTATTTCTCCACAAATATTAACAGCCAAAGTTCTTTTTTCAGAACGATCGACAGCAAGATCAACCTCTATTCTCGAATCTGGCATTATCTGTAAGTATGGTCTCTCTGAATCAGAATATTTAATTCGGCTCAATGCGTTCCGCTTGCCAATCTCTTGTACCGAAACGCTAACTTCGGCTTTAAGAGGCTCCTCCGCAGAAGAGGACCCTATTCTACTCACCAGTACTTTTTCAAGGATAGCTACTCGTGCAGATAACTGGGCCAGCGCGGAAGAAACTTCATCACAAATGAGGTCTATTCTTTCACCATCAGAGTCGACCTCGGTCACGCGCTGAGTCAATTTTCGTTTTATGTCATTTTTTTCAACATCAATCAGATATTCCAGATACAAAATATCTTCTGCTAATTGATCTCTTTCAGTATTCGCTGCCATAACAATGCCTTCCTTCATAACTCGCCTGATACTCGAATATAATTCTCTTTTCTAAAGCTTGGCCAGTCCTTTACGTTCACGAAATTGCAGGGCGTGCCACTCGGCTTTGATGAATCCCACACTATCTTGCGATCAAATCCAACGAACCTCGCAACGGTCTCAGTTAACTCCTTAATAGAACAATCCACACCTGTACTCACGCTTATATGCTCAACTCGACACTGCATGACATGATCAAGACTGAAGGTCTTGTCATCAATTCGAAGCGCACCTATCGGCTGTATCGGGAGGAATGTTACGATAGTTGTTTAATGCAAATTCGTAAATGGCATACTCTAAGGGGTGTCTTTGCCGAAACTCCGCTTCAATACTATCGGAGAGCTCCTCGTCACGAATGGATTCGTTCTTAAGAGAGACTTTTACCGAAGGAAATCCCAAAATGGCTGCAAGTTGATTGACGGTGGTCTGCAAATCTTCTGTAATACCAATGTAAAGATAACGCTCCGTTAATATTTGTTGGTAATTTTCCATAGTAATGTCTTGTGGGAAATGAGCCAACAGATAACTGGATGTCGATTCAAGGTGGGTTTTGAGGTCATAATTTGGATCAGCCAGAATCTGCTGATGTTTCATACTAGGCTGCTTCTTAAGCGTTTTTCGGTTCTTCTTAATATAGAAATAGTGGGACACAAAATGCTGAAATGGATCGCGAACGATAGTGAACAACTGTGTTACCTGAGGGTAATAGTCAAGAGTGCCTGAACCGCGAAAACGTTCGAAATGACCGTGAACACACATACCCGCACTCAAGTCATACTTTTCTGGAAGTTTATCTTTCCGAGAATTCCAGTAATGAAGTCGAAGTCTATCTCCAAACCATTTTTTCAAAACGAACTCAAAACTCGTTCCCCCACATTTTGGAATATGAATAGAAAGCACTGGTTGTTGAGGATTATATTGTTTAGCGTTCATTATTCACTCTATGATTGAGATTCGTGCATTGATCTATGCATCCCAAAAGGTCAACTAATTCATGGCCGTGTAGGATACTTATCTATTGGGCATCGTCAAACAAATTTCGACTATAATAGAAGATTCCTGTAAAGTACCGTTTCGGCTTTTATTAAGGCAGTTAACTACTTAATCGCTGCGCCGAATTTTTGCTAAACCCCATAACCCAGATTTTATGACCATCCTGAATGGAGCCTAAATGATCATTGGACACCAGTTCGGTGGGAAGCGCTTTTTTAAGGTTGGAGGACTATAGTCTTCCAAAATCCAAACCCGAGGACCCTATACGCTATGAAGATGAGCACTATGAATAAGAGACAAAGTTGGAAGCTCAAGTTTATACTGATACTGCAAGCCTGCCTGATTTCCAACCTGTTTTTTCCATCTATTGCTTTTGCCTATGTCGATCCGGGCTCTGGAAGCGTTATCGTAACCACAATATTGGGGCTTATTGCTGCCGTCGGGTATACGTTTAGGAAATACTTCTACAAGCTCAAAAGAATGATCAGAGGGAAGAAAGCGAAAGAAGAACAGCAAGATAGCGAATAAAATGAAATCGAAGCTAGTGGCCAATGCCGGTTCATTTCGCGACCCGGCAAATCAGATCTACGAGATAATGCCAAAGGTCAACGGTGGAAAGGCCCGCATTCTACGCGGCCTCAGTGGTGATGCGTTAGCAATCTACCAGAAACTCTCAGATGAGATTTTTTTCCGGGAGGCGCTGAGTGCCGGACATATTGTACGAACCAGTTTGCTACCGGCAGACGATGAGGATGCCATGTCAATCATGACAGATGGCTGGGTTGGCGTGCTGGAACACGAGCCCGTTCCTTTTGTGACGTACCCGTATGAATGGACTTTTTCCATGCTCAAGGATGCGGCGCTCTTGCAGTTGCACCTTATTGAGACAAGTCTTGAAAACGGTTGGACTCTGAAAGATGCAACAGCGTACAACATTCAATGGATAGGCCCGCGACCTGTTTTCATCGATGTAGGCTCCTTTGCGCCCTGGAAAGAAGGTGATCCATGGGTAGGGTACCGACAGTTCTGCTCCATGTTTCTTACGCCTTTAATGCTGCGGGCACATCTGGGCATCGACCATCTTCCGTTACTGCGATCGTATATCGATGGAATCCCGCCCACGGAGGCAATCAAATACTTTAGCGGAACGAAACGTCTCAAGAGGGGTGTACTGAGCCACATAATTTTTCCGGCAAAGGTGGAAAACTCGATCGCCAAGCGTGAACGCGATGATGCTCCTGCTCGACAGCGTACGCCACGCCTGCAATCCAAGGCAATGGTTGTCGGACTCGTCCAAAGTCTCACCCGGCTTGTGCAAAAACTCTCGAGCGAAATTGAACACACCGACTGGTCACAGTACGACAAGACGCACTCCTATCAGGAAGCGGATTTCGATGTGAAAAAGGCCTTTGTTTTAAAACATACTTCGACAATCCAACGGGAGTACATTTGGGATATCGGCTGTAACACCGGTACTTTCTCCAGGATCTCCGGTGAGAATTGCAGTCATGTAATATCTGTTGATGGCGACCACAATACAGTCGAACAACTCTACCTGGTAGAAAAAAAGAACCCGGATTCAAATATCCTGCCACTTGTCATGAACCTCGCAAATATTTCTCCTGGTCAGGGTTGGGCTGGGTTTGAACGGCAAGCGTTTGATCAACGCAGGCGTCCTGATCTCGTCCTTTGTCTTGCTCTCATTCACCATGTACGCATGTCCGCCAACATTCCGAACCTGCTCTTTCTGAAATGGCTAAGTTCACTGCAAGCCGAAGTAATCCTGGAGTTTGTCAACCGTGAGGACGAGATGGTTGTAAAGCTGCTCACCAACAAGAAGGAGCAGTACATAGATTACAACCTCGAGCAGTTTACTGCGGAGGCCGAAAGGTTTTTCACGATCATCGATCGAGAACCTCTTAAGGGCGGCAAGCGCGAAATCTTTTATCTGAAACCGCGGTAGCAAACGTCAGAATGTATCTTCTTGAGACAGTGCTTAGCCCCATCGTTTGGCTAATGGAATGGCTGCTGGATTTCTATGTCTTTTTATTTTCATCGACAGGTGTTTCAATTCTATTGTTGAGTTTTACTTTCGCCCTGTTGCTGCTTCCGCTCCAACGAATAGCACAGCGGATGGAACGGCGTACCAGCGACAAAATGAAATTCGTAGGAGCGGAAGTTGAGGTTCTAAAAGGCAAGCTTAAAGGCGAGGAACTGTTCCTTGCCACGGAACAGATTTAT
>JAUVCH010000005.1 GCA_030595795.1 Gammaproteobacteria bacterium | reverse complement strand
AGTTCTGGAATACCATGGCGATATCTCTGTCGGCCGGCTCGAGGTCATTGACTTCGCGGTCACCGATGCTGATGCTGCCCTCGGTTACCGATTCGAGGCCGGCGATCATGCGCATCAGGGTCGATTTCCCGCATCCCGATGGGCCTACCAGTACAATAAACTCGCCATCGGCAATATCTATGTCAACTCCGTGAATGGCCTTGAAGCCATTTGGATAGGTTTTTTCGATATTCTTGAGTCCAACTTTTGCCATGGATTATCCTTTATTTTTCGGTCTCTGTTAGACCCTTAACAAATAACTTTTGCATAAAGATAACGACTAACACCGGTGGCAACATCGCCAGTAGCGTCGTCATCATGATGATGTTCCATTCGGGAGCCTGTTCTGCTGCCTCGAGCATCTGCTTGATCGCCATGACTATCGTGAACATGCTCTGGTCGGTGGTCACCAAAAGCGGCCACAGATACTGATTCCAGCCGTATATAAAAAGAATGACAAATAGCGCCGCAATATTGGTGCGCGACATGGGTAGCAGGATATCGAAGAAAAAGCGCATCGGGCCCGCACCATCGATACGCGCTGCTTCTAATAATTCATCTGGAATAGTCAGAAAGGTCTGGCGAAACATGAACGTAGCTGTCGCCGATGCGATCAACGGGATACTCAAACCCCAGTAGGTGTTCAACATGTTCAGGTTCGCCACCACCTCGAAGGTGGGAATGATCCGTACCTCTACGGGTAACATCAGGGTGATGAAAATCATCCAGAAGAAGCCCATGCGAAATGGAAAGCGGAAATACACAATGGCAAAAGCCGATAGCAGCGAGATAGCGATTTTACCCACCGCGATCATCATTGCCATCACCAGACTATTGAACAGCATCATGACCACGCCCTGATTCGCGCCACCACTAATGCCCTTGTTCAGTGCCTGGTTTAAATTCTCGAAAAAATGACCGCCCGGTAAAAGCGGCAGCGGTATCTGTACCATGCGTACGGCGTCATGGGTGGCGGCGACAAAGGTAATCCAGATCGGGAAGGCGATGATCGCCACACCCAATATAAGCATGCAATGTGAGATTATTGTTACCGCAGGTCGGTTTTCGATCATTGGTATTCAACCTTTTTTTCGACGTAGCGAAACTGAACCACAGTAAGGCCGATAACAATTGCCATGAGGATTACCGACTGTGCTGCGGAACCACCCAGGTCGAGGCCGACAAAGCCGTCGTTGTAAACCTTGTAAACTAAAATTTCAGTGGCTTTTGCAGGTCCACCCTGAGTGATGGCGTGAATGATTCCAAAAGTGTCAAAAAATGCATAAACGATATTAACCACTAGCAAAAAGAAAGTCGTGGGTGAGATCAGCGGAAATATAATGCTCCAGAAACGACGCACTGGTCCGGCACCGTCTATCGCAGCCGCTTCGATCAAAGATTTCGGGATTGACTGCATCGCAGCCAGAAAAAATAGAAAATTGTAAGCCACCTGTTTCCATGCGGCAGCGACGACGACCAGGGTCATGGCTTCGCTGCCATTGAGCTTGTGATTCCAGTCGTAACCCATCGCCGACAGGCCATAGGTTAATATGCCGAGTGTCGGGTCGAGCATAAACACCCATAGCGCGCCGGCTACTACTGGCGCGACCGCGTAGGGCCAGATTAACAGGGTGCGATAGGCCATCGCGCCTTTGACGACACGATCGGCCATGGCGGCCAGGATTAGTGAAAAACCCATTGACAGGCCAGCCACCAGAACCGAAAAGAATACCGTACGTTTGAAGGTATCGAAATAATGATCGTCCTCAAACAGGACTTCGAAGTTTTCAAACCAGACGAATTCGGTACTAAGACCGAAAGCGTCCTGAATCAGCAGGGACTGGTAGAGCGCATGCCCCGCGGGCCAGATAAAAAAAACAACGGTGATCAGTATTTGTGGTGCTACCAATAGATAGGGCAGATACGACGGGCCAAAATGAACCTTTTTGAGCATCTGATATTTCCCTTACGCAGATAAACTACGGTCGCCTGGTTGGGCGACCGTAGTTAATGTTGCGTGCTATTTATTCGCGCGTTCAAACTTACGAAGTAACTTGTCACCGCGTGAGGCTGCATCGTCCAGTCCCTGGGACGCGGTTTTACTGCCATTCCAGATCGCTTCCAGCTCTTCGTTTATGACATCTCGAATCTGAACGAAATTGCCGAATCGAATACCCCTGGAATTAGCTGTCGGCTGGTTCAGGCTGAGCTGCTTGATCGCGGTATCGGTACCGGGGTTGGAATTATAAAAGCCCTGTTTCTTAGACAATTCGTAGGCTGGCGTAGTAATCGGAACATAGCCGGTTTCCTGGTGCCACCAGGCCTGAACTTCTGGAGAAGACAAGTAGGTCATGAATTTAGCGACGCCCTTGTATTCATCTGACTTGCCGCCTTTGAGCACCCACAGGGTTGCGCCACCGATAATCGAATTTTGCGGCTTGCTGGCTACATCGGTATCGAGAGGTAGCATAGTCTGGCCAAACTCGAACTTGGCCTGCTTCTTAATCGAGCCGTAGTAGGCGGAAGAATTCATCCACATACCACACTCGCCGTTGGTAAACATCGAAAGGCTGTCACCGCGTCGACCGCCGTAAGTGAAAAGCTTGTCTTTAGACCAGTCAGCGATACTGGCGATACGCGCTTTAACCTTGGCATTATTGAATGTGAAAGTGGTGTCGGTTCCGGTAAAACCATTTTCTTTGGTGCCCATCGCAATATTATTCCAGGCACCGTAGTTCTCAATCATTACCCACGACTGCCAGCCGAATGAAAAGCCACATTTGTAACCGGCGGCCACCAGTTTTTCTGAAGCACTTTTCATCTCGTCCCATGTTTCAGGGGGTGATTTGACGCCGGCTTTTTTAAAGGCGTCCTTGTTGTACCAGAGAACCGGGGTCGAGCTGTTGAATGGCATCGACAGCAGCTCGCCATCCGAGGTTTGATAATAGCTGATCACGGCAGGTAGATAGATAGACTTGTTAAAGGGCTCTCCGGCATCCTTCATCACCTGTTCTACCGGATATACAGCGCCTTTTGCTGCCATCATAGTCGCCGTTCCAACTTCGAATACCTGCACAATATGAGGTTGTTTTTTGGCACGAAACGCGGCAATAGCAGCGGTCATGGTTTCGGTGTAATTGCCCTTATAGCTCGGGGTTACCTTGTAGTCGGATTGTGACGCGTTGAAATCTGCGGCGATTTTATTCACACGCTCACCATTGGTGCCACCCATCGCGTGCCACCATTGTACTTCGGTCGCTGCCATCGCCGAGGCTGAAAAACCACTGATAGCAACTACTGCGACTGCTTTGAGAAGTTTCTTTTTTATAATCATAATTATCTCCTTTTGCTTTGTTTTTAGTTGGATAGTAAGGTTGTTTAAATCTTGTGCTAACCTTCGTTACTCGATAGTAACTTAGAATATTTATGTCTACAACTTGTAGCCCCAACTTCAGACTTATTTAATATTGGAGAAGACTCCATCTTGACGATCCTGAGCAATCGGCCTATGCTAATACATAGGCCAACTCTGTTCAGGACACCCAAATGCCACAATCCGAAAGACACGTCCGCCTGTTCCGAAATGGTCGCAACCAGGCTGTGCGTATCCCACGCGAGTATGAGCTAGAGGGTGACGAAGCCATTATGCGTAAAGAAGGTGACCGCCTGATTGTAGAGCCTGTTCGAAAGGGTCGATTACTTTCCCTGCTGGCCAGCCTAAAGCCTCTAGACGAAAATTTCCCTGATGTAGATGAAGATTTGCCACCACCGGATGAGCCCGAGCTTTAACTGTGCCTTTTCGCTATTTACTCGATACCAATATTCTTTCCGATCTTATTCGAAATCCGCAGGGCCGTATTGCTGAGCGAATTACAAGAGTTGGCGAAACGTCTATCTGTACCAGTATTATCGTTGCGGCTGAACTTCGCTATGGCGCCGAAAAATCGGACTCCAATGTATTATCTGATCGCATTGAATTGATTCTTTCTGCCATAGAAATTTTGCCAATGGAATCACCTGTTGATAAAGTATACGGACGTTTGCGTCACAGTCTGGCAGGTAAGGGGCAAACTATTGGTCCTAATGATATGTTAATCGCTGCACATGCTCTTGAAATTGGGCTAACAATGGTAACTGCCAATGTCAGAGAATTCTCGCGGGTAGCTGGTTTGAATATCGATAATTGGCTGGCAGAATAATGGTTACTTATGAATATGCTCTGGATTAAATAAGTAGACGGCACTTGAAAATATGTCAGGCAATTTTACCCCCAAAAACCCAAAATTCAAACAAAGAGTCCAGCAAAGTTTCGACCGACAACAGGCGATGGCAACACTCGGTGCGTCGATCATCGATATTGAAGCTGGCCAGGTGTCTATCCGCTTGCCCTTTAACGAAACCCTGACCCAGCAGCATGGGTTTATTCACGCGGGTATTATTTCTACCGTGCTCGACAGCGCCTGCGGATACGCCGCATTTTCATTGATGCCGGTAAATGCTGCGGTACTCACTATCGAATATAAAATAAACCTGTTATCTCCCGCAAAAGGCGACTGGTTTGAAGCAGTCGGAATCGTTAAAAAACCGGGACGCAATGTAACCGTTGCCGATGGCGAGGTTTATGCGAATAGTGGTGGTGATAGAAAACTAGTCGCCAGCATGGTCGGGACTTTGATGTCGATATATGACCGTGAAGGAGTTGAGAATTAAAGGGTTATTAATGAAAACATGGCGCTCCTCAAATATCGAAGTTCGAACCGACACCCTGGCCGGACGAGGTGTCGTCGCCATTCAGGATATAAACAAAGACGAAATTGTTGCTATAAAAGCAGGACACATCATCACGCGTGAGCAGATCGAAAAGGCAACCGCCGACGCGGGTGATCTGGCATTGCAAATCGATGATGAATTCTATATTTCGCCGACAACGCTAGATGAAGTCGAAGATATGTCTGTATTTATTAATCATTCCTGCGATCCTAATATCGGTTTTCGTGGCCAGGTGGTTTATGTCGCCGTGCGTGATATCAAAGCTGGTGAAGAACTTTGCCACGATTACTCGATGGAGCGTTCGGACAATTATGTACTTGATTGCCATTGTGGCAGCTCATTGTGCCGTGGCAAAGTTACTGGCAATGACTGGCAGTTACCTGTGTTGCAGAAGCGCTACGGTGAATATTTTTCGATTTATCTACTAAACAAGATAAAGCAAATTAAACAGTGACATTCGACCTCATTATTTTCGACTGCGATGGTGTATTGGTTGATAGCGAACGTATCGCTAATCAGGTTTTCGCAAATATACTCAAGGAAGTCTGCGATCTCGAATTCACGCTAGACCAGATGTTCGAATATTTTGTTGGGAGTTCGGCACAGCGGTGTTTAACCATTATTGAGGAAATGCTGGGCCAGCGGCCGCCTGACGAATTGCTCGAGCGTTATAATCGGGATATCAACCGGGCGCTCACCGATTCGGTCGTCGCGGTAAAGGGCATCGAAAAAGTACTAGCTGAAATCGATACTTCTTATTGCGTTGCATCCAGCGGGTCGCATGAAAAAATGCAATTAACCTTGGGTAAAACTAAATTAATCAATTATTTTGAAGGCAATATTTTTAGTACCAGCGAGGTGGCACGCGGTAAGCCGCATCCCGACATTTATCTACACGCAGCCGAATCGATGGGAGTAAGCGATGCCAGTCGTTGCCTGGTTGTTGAAGATAGCCCGACCGGAGTTACTGGTGCGGTGGCGGCAGGCATGACAGTATTCGGTTATGCGGAATTAATGCCCGAAGAAAAATTACTGGCAGCGGGAGCACATCACGTTTTCAGCGATATGGCAGAGCTACCGAGCTTGACTGTTAGCCCGTTAGGCCATATATGATAGAGAATCAATAACAGGAGACGATTATGCCCTGGTGGGGATGGATGATATTTGGCGCGTTTTTACTGGGATCGGAGCTATTAGGCGTCGATGCTGGTTTTTATCTGGTCTTTATCGGTCTCGCGGCCGCTCTGACCGGCCTCATCGAGGTTATTGGTATCGAACTCGACCCTTGGGTTCAGTGGGTAATCTTTTCAGCGTTAGGGCTGATGCTGATGGTTTTCTTCCGCAAAAAGCTATATGAGAAGTTACGCGGTGATGGCGTCGGTTACGACATTGGTCCGGCTGGTGATTACGTGGAAGTAGCCGAAACACTATCCCCGGGAGGGAAAGGTCGGCTATCTTATCGCGGTACTGACTGGACGGTCATCAACGAAGGTAGTGAAACAGTCGAAAAAGGCAGTAACGTGCGCATTAGTAGCGTAGACGGACTGACATTAATAATTAATCAGGAAAACAAAAATGATAGCTGAAAATTTCGCGTTCTGGGTATCGATAGCCGCTGCGGTTGTCGTGGTTCTTGTCATATTCAAAACTGCGGTGGTGGTGCCGCAGCAAAGTGCTTTTGTTGTTGAGAGTTTGGGAAAATATAGCCGCACCTTACGCGCTGGCTTCCATATTCTTATTCCGTTTATTGAGACGTCCGCCTACAAACATAGCCTCAAGGAACTGGCCTACGATATTCCCGAGCAAATCTGTATTACCAACGATAATGTTCAGGTTGGTGTCGATGGCGTGCTCTATATACAGGTTATGGATCCGGAGCGGGCCTCTTATGGTATTACCGACTTTGCTTTTGCGATATCGCAGTTAGCGCAAACTACGCTGCGGAGTGAAATCGGTAAGATCGCCCTTGATCGAACCTTCGAAGAGCGCAGTTCGATTAATGCCAATGTCGTTGCCGAGCTCGACAAGGCCTCGGATCCCTGGGGTGTCAAGGTCTTGCGTTACGAGATCAAAAATATTAATCCGCCGCAGGATGTGCTCAGCGCAATGGAAAAGCAGATGCGTGCCGAGCGAGAAAAGCGCGCCGTGATTTTAACCTCTGAAGGTGTGCGCGACGCCAAGATCAACGAGGCTGAAGGTGAAAAGCAGCATGTTATCAAGCAGTCTGAGGCCGCCAAACAACAGCAAATCAACGAAGCCGAGGGTGAGGCAGAAGCGATATTGTCCGTCGCGAAGGCAACCGCAGGAGGCCTTCACCTGGTGGCAAACGCACTGATGAATGAAGGTGGCGAAGCGGCTATGAAATTACGTATCGCCGAAGCCTATGTGCAGCAATTCGGTAATCTGGCTAAGGAAGGTAATACTTTGGTGGTTCCGGCTAATTTGAGCGATATGACTTCGATGATTGCGTTGGCCAGTAACATCATCGGTAAGAAGGACGCATCCTGATTTGGGGGTGCATTAACCCCTAGAAACCGCTAGAATGCGCGCCCGTTTTTATTGAAACTAACTAGATAATTTAGCATCCATGGAATTCAACACGCGCTTTGATGTCATCGTAGTCGGCGGTGGTCACGCCGGTACCGAAGCTGCGCTTGCGGCTGCACGCATGGGTGTAAAGACTTTATTGCTGACGCATAACATCGATACGCTCGGCCAAATGAGCTGTAACCCAGCGATTGGCGGCATCGGCAAGGGTCATCTGGTGAAGGAAATCGATGCCCTCGGCGGTGAAATGGCGTTGGCGGCAGACAAGGCGGGTATTCATTTTAGAATTCTTAATCGTCGCAAAGGACCGGCCGTGCGGGCCACAAGGGCGCAGGCCGACCGGCAGCTTTACCGCATGGCAATTCGCGAGAAGCTGGAAAACCAGCCGAACCTGTCGATATTCCAGCAGCCCGTAGTTGATTTAATCGAATCTAATGATCGTATCGAAGGCGTCATCACGCAGATGGGCCTGCGTTTCATGGCAGCCAATGTGGTGCTAACAGTCGGTACCTTCCTCGATGGTAAAATTCATATCGGCGATGCCAATTACAGTGGTGGCCGCGCGGGCGATCCGCCGGCAACGGCACTCGCGCAGCGCCTTCGTGAAAGACCTTTTCGCATCGAACGGCTGAAAACTGGTACGCCGCCGCGTATTGACCGAAATACAATCGATTACAGCAAGCTCGAAGAGCAGCCCGGCGATGATCCGCGACCGGTTTTTTCCAGTATGGGTTCGTTGAGTATGCATCCAAAGCAAATCAGCTGTCACATCACGCATACGAATGACGGCACGCATCAGTTAATCCGCGACAGCCTGCATCGCTCGCCATTATTTAGTGGTGAAATCGAAGGTGTGGGTCCGCGTTACTGCCCGTCGATTGAAGATAAGGTGGTTCGATTTGCCGACAGGACTTCGCACCAGATATTTGTCGAACCCGAAGGTCTGGCGGCGGGTGAGGTTTATCCGAATGGTATTTCCACCAGCCTGCCGTTCGACGTGCAGCAAGCCTTCGTTAACAGCATACATGGTTTTGAAAACGCGCATATCACACGACCGGGTTATGCTATCGAGTACGATTTTTTCGACCCACGCGATCTACGCCCGACGCTGGAAACCCGATTTATCGAGGGTCTTTATTTCGCGGGGCAAATCAACGGCACCACCGGTTATGAAGAAGCGGGTGCGCAGGGGTTGATAGCGGGTGCTAATGCCGCCGCCAAAGTTCAGGCCAAGCCTGCTCTGGAATTGGCGCGTTCGCAGGCCTACATGGGAGTGCTGGTCGATGACCTGACCACTCGTGGAACTAACGAGCCATACCGCATGTTTACTTCACGCGCCGAGTATCGACTAATGCTGCGCGAAGATAATGCCGATTTACGCCTCACCGAAATCGGTCGAGACCTCGGTCTGGTCGAAGATGCGCGCTGGCAGGCATTCGAAGAATATCGCGAGAAGCTGGCGCTTTTGAATCAACGATTGCAGGATACCTGGCTGCGACCCGACACCAAAGCAGCGGAAGTTCTTGATCCGGTCTTACAAAACCCGGTGACGCGCGAGTATCGATTCAGCGAAATGCTCAAGCGCCCGGAGGTCTCAATTGAAAATCTGATGCCACTGATAGATGAGAACGAGCAGTTTCCCCCCGTGGTACAGGCGCAGGCCGAAATTAATAGTAAATACTCGGGCTATCTGTCGCGTCAACAGGACGAGATCGATAAAGCCAGCTCTCACGAGCAAACCGAATTACCCGAAGCGCTGGATTATAATGATGTCCGCGGATTGTCGAACGAAGTTTGCCAGAAGTTGGTCGATCATCGTCCGACGACCATTGGTCAGGCGGGTCGAATTTCGGGCATTACCCCCGCTGCGATATCACTCCTGTTAGTGCATTTAAAGCGTCACACATCATTGCTACAGAAATCGGCTTGAACCTGAAAGAATCGCTTCTCTCTGGGCTGCAAGATCTTGAATTGAGTCTAGAAGATCGGCAGGTTGATCGGTTACTCGATTATATGTCGCTTTTGGGCAAGTGGAATAAAAGTTATAACCTCACCGCGATTACTGATCCCTCCAGGATGCTGAGTTACCATTTGCTCGATAGCTTATCGATTGCTGCCTGGGTTAAAGATTGTAGTAATACGCTCGACGTCGGCAGTGGCGCGGGCTTGCCGGGTTTGCCGCTTGCCATCGCTTTTCCCGGCTGCCAATGGACGCTGCTCGATAGCAACGGTAAGAAAACACGCTTTATCCAGCAGGCACTCGCGCAGTGTGCTGTGAAAAATGCCACAGTTGTTAAGTCGCGGGTTGAGGATTATCATGCGCCCAGGTCTCTCGATATTATCGTCAGTCGCGCGTATGCGTCTTTAAGCCATTTTACCGAATCTGTGGCGCACCTGGTGCAACCGCAAACGGTATTGTTGACGATGAAAACCGGGCTGGACGATGACGAGGCTGCGGCGCTCGATTCGACAATATACGATAAACAGGAATTTAACCTGCAGGTGCCCGGCATATCGGAAAAACGAAGCCTGGTAACCGTAACTCAGCGATAGTATGAGCAAAACCATCACCATAGCGAACCAAAAAGGCGGGGTCGGTAAAACCACCACCACCGTTAATCTGGCGGCGGCACTAGCTGCGACCAAACGCAGGGTATTGCTAATCGATATGGATCCTCAGGGCAATGCCACTATGGGCAGTAGCGTCGATAAAAACAGTCTGGATGTGACTATGTGCGATGTTTTGCTTGGCGATGTAGAGATAGCAGACGCGATTATTAAAGTCCCCGCAGTGGGTTACGACGTATTGCCAGCCAATTCTGATTTAACTGCGGCCGAGGTTCAATTGATGAACAAAATTGGTCGTGAAAAGCAACTCGACCTGTCACTCGATAAAATCCGCGAGAATTACGATTATATTCTGATCGACTGTCCACCATCTCTGAATATGCTTACGGTGAATTCACTGGTTGCGGCCAGTGGTGTAGTGATACCCATGCAGTGCGAGTACTACGCGCTAGAGGGGTTGTCTTCCTTGCTCGAAACCATCGAGCAGATTCGAGTCAACGTAAACCCGAAAATCAGGATCGAAGGCCTACTGCGCACCATGTACGACCCGCGTAATAATCTGTCGAATGACGTCTCTGCCGAGCTGGTCGAGCATTTCGGTGACCAGGTCTATCGAACCGTCATCCCGCGAAATGTTGCCCTGGCCGAGGCACCGAGTTTTGGCCAGCCTATCCTGCAATACAACAAAGAATCTAGAGGATCGATGGCCTACCTCGCGCTAGCTGGCGAAGTTTTACGTCGCGATGCCAAGAAAAACCATTACGTAAACTAATAGTAATTATGAAAAAAAAGCGGTTAGGTAGAGGCCTGGGGTCGTTAATCGGCAACCTCGAAGAGGTCACCCAGGTCAGTGAAGTTGATAAAGCGACTGGTATGAGTGAACTTGGAGTCGACCAGATTCAGCGTGGTAAGTATCAGCCACGTCAGCACTTCGATCAGCAGGCTTTGCAGGAACTGGCTGAGTCGATAAAGGCGCAGGGTATCATACAGCCTTTGGTGGTTCGGCCTGAAGGCCTGCACTACGAACTCATCGCTGGGGAGCGTCGCTGGCGGGCAGCGCAACTGGCGGGTCTGCAAACCGTACCGGTGGTGATCCGAGATATAGACAGTAAGTCTGCGGCAGCCATCGCGTTGATCGAAAATATTCAACGCGAGGACCTCAATCCGCTCGAAGAATCGCAGGCCTTTATGCGCCTTATCGAAGAATTTGATCTTACGCATCAACAAGTTGCCGATTCTGTTGGCCGCTCGCGGGCTTCGGTGAGCAATCTGTTGCGTTTGCTTGACCTGGCCGACCCGGTCAAGGAACAGGTGAACTGCGGGCTGCTCGATATGGGCCATGCGCGCGCTTTGCTGGCACTAATCCGTCACGATCAAATCGAAGTGGCGACTATTGTGGTAAATCGTGGACTATCGGTTCGCGAGACCGAGGCTTTGGTAAAGAAGACCCTGAGTGGCGCCTCGAAAAAGGCTTCGACCAGTGACGAGGCGGTCGATCCTGACGTCAAAAGGCTGGAAACCAGTATCAGTGAAAAGCTCGGCGCGGCGGTTAAAATTAAGTCTGGCAAAAAAGGTTCTGGTCAGCTCATAATCAACTTCCATAACAGCGACGAACTGGACGGAATTCTGGAACATTTGGCCCCATAATTTTTTTCGATTCGGTCATTGATTCTCAGCAGGTAACTACTTATAATCTGCATCCGCTTTTGGGGGTGATTGGCGCGCATGATGTTCTCTCCCGAAAAAGGTATAGATAAAGAAATTTGGAAAGTGCTGAAGATTCAGTTTGTCCTGGCTGGGGTTTATTTAATCGGGATTGCTTTCTGGAATGATGCGTTCATACTCTCAGCTCTGGTTGGTTGTATGGCGGTTTTAATACCCAATACTTATTTTTATATGAGGATGGGTAAGCAGACAAAAAATAATAATGCGGAGCAATGGTTGGGCTACGCATACCGATCTGAGATCGGCAAGTGGTTGATGACAGGCATGATTTTTCTACTGGCATTCACCTCGAAACACTCATGGGATCCAATAGTTTTGTTTGCTGGATATGTGCTCGTTCTGATATCCAGCTGGTTTATACCGTTTATTGATAAGGGCAATTGATCTAAAGATGGCTTACGCAAATTCAGGCGAATACATCAAGCACCATTTGACTAATCTGGTCTATGGTCAGCACCCCGATGGTAGTTGGGGTATTGCCCACGGTGCTGACGAAATCAAAGAAATGGGCTTCTGGTCGATTAATGTCGATTCGATGTTTTTCTCGATTGTTCTGGGTGTTTTCTTTCTCTGGATATTCCGCAGAGCCGCGAAGAAAGCCTCGACCGATGTGCCCACTGGTCTGCAAAATTTTGTCGAATGGATTATTGAATTTATCGATGATTCGGTTCGTGGTTCCTTTTCCGGTAAGAATCCGCTTATTGCACCACTGGCGTTGACGATATTCGTCTGGATATTCCTGATGAATTTCATGGACTTGCTGGCGGTTGATCATATTCCTGGACTGGCTGGGTTGCTGGGTGTTCCTTATTTAAAAATCGTTCCCAGTACCGACCCGAATGTGACTTTCGCTCTGGCGCTTTCTGTATTTATATTAGTGCTTTATTACAGTATTAAGATGAAAGGCCCCGGCGGGTTCTTCGCGGAACTTGCCTTCCATCCGTTTCCAAAATTCATGATGCCGATTAATCTTTTGTTAGAAGGCGTCACTTTGATAGCAAAACCTATTTCACTTGCACTACGTTTGTTTGGCAATATGTATGCAGGTGAAATGATATTCATCCTCATAGCACTCATGTACAGCGGTGGCTGGGTATTAGGCATATTTGGTGGATTTTTACAGCTAGGCTGGGCGATATTCCACATCCTGATTATCACGTTGCAGGCGTTTATTTTTATGACGCTGACCATTGTGTATCTGGACATGGCGTCGCAAACAGACCACTAGTTTTTTATTTTTAACAAACACACTATATTTAGGAGACAATCATGGAAACAGCTGTGCTATATGTTGCGGGCGCTTTAATGATGGGCCTGGGCGCACTCGGTGCGGCAGTTGGTATCGGTATCTTGGGCGGTCGCTTTCTTGAAGGAGCTGCGCGTCAACCAGAACTGATTCCAATGCTGCGTGTACAATTTTTCATCGTCATGGGCCTTGTCGACGCGGTTCCTATGATCGCCGTGGGAATATCTATGTACATCATGTTCGCCGTTGTTGGTGCCTAAGCGCTTGTTTTTGAACTAGAACGAGGACAGCAATATGAATTTCAATGCAACGCTGATCGGACAAACTGTCACATTTATTGTGTTTGTCTGGTTCTGCATGAGATATGTATGGCCACCAATCATGGCGGCGCTCGAAGAGCGTAATGCCAGAATCACCGAAGGTTTGGCTGCAGCCGAACGAGGTCAGAAGGATCTTGAGCAGGCGCAGGCGAAAGTCAGTGAAAATCTGGACGAAGCCAAGCAACAGGCGCAGGAAATCATCAATCAGGCACAGAAACGTGCTAATGAGATTGTTGATGGAGCCAAAGACATTGCACGTGAAGAAGCAGACAAGATTAAAAGTGCTGCGACTGCCGATATCGACCAGCAGGTCAATAGCGCACGTGAACAACTTCGTAAAGAAGTATCAGGAATTGCGCTGGCTGGTGCCGAGCAAATACTGAAACGCGAAGTCAATGCCGATACGCATGCTGCGGTACTCGATGAGCTGGTAGCCCAAATTTAGGTCTTACGATTATGTCCGATTTTGAAACTGCAGCCAGACCTTACGCCAAAGCGGTATTCGAGCTGGCGTCTGAGCAAGGCAATCTGCAAAACTGGGATGACAGTCTGCAAGCGGCTGCGTTGATCGCAAGTGATGCGCAAATGCAGGCACTATTCCATTCGCCTTCGTTGCTTTCGGGTGAGCAGGTGGACATATTTTTATCGGTTTTTTCGGGTATTAAAGATATACCCGAGGCAAGCGATGATTTTAAGAATCTGATTTCTCTGTTAGCAGAAAACGGTCGATTGGCGTCGATACCGGCAATAGCAATCAACTTCGAAACCCTGAAACAGGCGGCCGAAGGCAAGATTGAAGTGCAGGTTAAATCGGCTCAGAAGTTAACCGGTGAACAACAGGACAACATAGCTAAGAGTCTGGTGAAGAAACTCGGCAAAGAAGTGACGATTACGACTGAAGTCGATGAGTCATTAATAGCCGGTGCGATAATCCAGGCTGGCGATATGGTAATCGATGGTTCGGCCCGTGGCCGACTCGACAAACTTACTATTGCCTTAAACAAGTAGCCTATTTAAGAATGGTCTATTTTAAAGATAGTTTAATTAAAAATAGCCTAATCAAACCATTAAGAATTTTACGATTACGGGATAAACGCGATGCAACTTAATCCGTCAGAAATTAGCGAACTTATTAAAGATCGCATTAAGAACTTTGAAGGTGCTGCCGAAGCGAGAACAGAAGGTACTGTTGTCAGCTTGATGGATGGTATAGCACGTATTCACGGCCTCGCCGATGTCATGTCTGGTGAAATGATTGAATTTCCGGGCAACACCTACGGTATGGCACTTAACCTCGAAAGAGATTCAGTCGGTGCGGTAATACTCGGTGCCTACGGCCATATTTCAGAAGGCGACACCGCCAAGACTACCGGCCGTATCCTGGAAGTTCCAGTCGGCGAAGCAATGCTGGGCCGCGTCGTTAACTCTCTTGGTGAGCCGATTGACGGCAAGGGCGCGATTAAAACTAAACAATTTATGCCTATCGAGCGAATTGCTCCAGGCGTTATCGATCGTAAATCGGTCGACCAGCCTATGCAAAGCGGCTTGAAAGCAATCGATGCGATGGTGCCAGTTGGTCGAGGCCAGCGCGAATTGATCATCGGTGACCGCCAGACGGGTAAGTCGGCTGTTGCTATCGATGCCATCATTAATCAAAATGGCACCGGCATCAAATGTGTCTACGTCGGCATCGGTCAGAAAGCTTCGACTATTGCCAACGTGGTACGTAAGCTCGAAGAGCACGGCGCTATGGAGCACACCATCGTGGTTGCCGCGAATGCTTCGGATTCGGCTGCACTGCAATACATTGCGCCTTACTCGGGTTGCACCATGGGTGAATACTTCCGCGATAAAGGCGAAGACGCACTCATTGTCTATGATGATTTAACCAAGCAAGCCTGGGCATACCGTCAGGTATCGCTACTGCTACGTCGTCCACCAGGACGTGAAGCTTATCCTGGTGACGTATTCTACCTGCACTCGCGTTTGTTAGAGCGTGCGGCACGTATCAGCGAAGTCTGTGTTGAAAAATATACAGGTGTCAAAGGTAAGACCGGTTCATTGACGGCATTACCCATTATCGAAACCCAGGGTGGTGACGTATCGGCATTCGTACCGACTAACGTAATCTCGATTACTGACGGCCAGATATTCCTCGAATCGGATCTGTTCAACGCCGGTATCCGTCCTGCGATTAACGCAGGATTATCGGTATCACGAGTTGGTGGCGCGGCACAGACCAAGATCATTAAGAAACTCGGCGGCGGTATTCGTCTGGCACTGGCGCAGTATCGTGAACTGGCAGCCTTCTCTCAGTTCGCATCGGATCTTGATGAAGCAACACGAAAGCAGCTCGAACGTGGACAGCGAGTCACCGAATTGATGAAGCAGAAGCAATATGCACCGCTGAATGTGGCCGAAATGGGCGTATCACTCTACGCGGCGAATGAAGGTTATCTCGACGATGTCGATGTTAACAAGATTGTTGCTTTCGAAGATGCCATGCTCGCGCACGTCAATTCAAACTTTAGTGATCTACTCGATTCGATCAATGCCACTGGCGACTACAACGACGAAATCGCAGGCAAGATTGCAGCAGCAATCGAAGATTTCAAAACCAACGGCGTTTACTAAGAGACATTAATCATGGCTGGCGGTAAAGAGATAAAAACCAAGATCGCGAGTGTTAAAAACACTCAGAAGATCACAGCGGCAATGGAAATGGTGGCGGCGAGCAAGATGCGTCGCGCTCAGGATCAAATGCTCGCGACTCGACCCTATGCGCAGAAAATCGCGACCGTGGTCAGCCATGTTGCGAGTTCGCATCCTGAGTACAAACACCCGTTCCTGATCGAAAGAGCGGTAAAGCGTGTCGGCATTATCGCAGTGTCTACCGATCGTGGTCTCTGCGGTGGCTTAAACACTAATCTGTTCAAGAAGGCGCTGAATAAAATCGGTGATCTCGACGAGCAGGGTATCGAAATTGAAGTCGTCACATTCGGAACCAAGGCGCTGAGTTTCTTTAAGCGTATCGGTGCGAAAGTGGTGGCCGAGGCGAGCCATATCGGTGATAGCCCCGAAATGGCCGAAATTATCGGCCCGGTTCAGGCCATGCTAACCAGCTATTCGGCGGGCGATATCGACGCAATTTTTCTGATTGGTAACCAGTTCGTCAACACCATGACGCAGCAGCCAACTGTGAGTCAACTGGTACCGGTTATCCCCTCTGATGAAGTTGAGCTAAAGCATCACTGGGATTACATCTACGAGCCGGGTTCTAAAGAAGTGCTCGATAATGTACTCGACCGTTATATCGAATCGCTGGTTTATCAGGCTGTGGTCGAAAACGTCGCCTGCGAAATGGCAGCGCGAATGATTGCGATGAAGAGTGCCACCGACAATGCCGGTGACATGATCGATGAATTACAGCTTATTTATAATCGTGAACGCCAGGCCAGTATCACTCAGGAAATTTCTGAGATCGTCGGCGGCGCGGCTGCGGTTTAACAACTTATATAGATTTTAAAGAGGATACACACATGAGCACAGGTAACATCGTGGAAGTAATCGGCGCTGTCGTCGACGTAGAGTTTCCTCGAGACTCTGTTCCCAAGGTATACGATGCACTTAACATCGCCGATGCGGATAACTTGACTCTCGAAGTTCAGCAGCAGCTTGGTGATGGTGTCGTACGTACTATCGCGATGGGTGCTTCAGAAGGTTTGCGCCGAGGCCTCGAAGTCTCAAACACGGGTTCGCCAATTACGGTTCCTGTGGGTCAGCAAACACTCGGGCGCATCATGGATGTACTCGGTAACCCGATCGATGAAAAAGGCGACATTGGCGAAGAAAAACGCATGCCGATTCACCGTACACCGCCGTCTTATGATGAGCAGTCTACCGCGACCGAAATTCTCGAAACTGGTATCAAGGTAATCGATCTGGTTATGCCGATTGTTAAGGGTGGTAAAATCGGGCTATTCGGTGGTGCGGGTGTTGGTAAAACCGTAACGTTGATGGAGCTGATTCGTAATATCGCGGTTGAGCACTCTGGCTTTTCGGTATTCGCGGGAGTTGGTGAACGTACTCGTGAAGGTAATGATTTCTATCATGAAATGACCGAAGGCGGCGTACTCGATAAGGTAGCACTGGTTTACGGCCAGATGAACGAGCCTCCTGGAAACCGTCTGCGTGTAGCGTTGTCCGGGTTGACCATGGCAGAGAATTTCCGTGACGAAGGTCGTGACGTACTCATGTTCGTTGATAATATTTATCGTTATACACTGGCAGGCACCGAAGTATCGGCACTGCTGGGTCGTATGCCATCGGCGGTAGGCTATCAGCCGACGCTGGCGGAAGAAATGGGCGCACTTCAGGAGCGTATCACTTCTACCAAGACGGGTTCTATCACATCATTCCAGGCCGTTTACGTACCTGCCGACGATTTGACCGATCCTTCGCCAGCAACAACCTTTGCTCACCTGGATGCAACGTTGGTACTCTCGCGTCAAATCGCGGAACTGGGTATTTATCCGGCGGTTGATCCGCTCGATTCTACCTCGCGTATTCTCGACCCGAATGTGGTTGGCGCCGAGCACTACGATACTGCACGCGACGTTCAGGGAACCTTGCAGCGTTATAAAGAATTGAAAGACATCATCGCCATTCTCGGTATGGACGAACTCTCCGAAGAAGACAGGCTGGTAGTTACCCGCGCACGTAAGATGCAGCGTTACCTGTCACAGCCATTCTTCGTTGCCGAAGTGTTCACCGGCGCGCCCGGTAAATTTGTATCACTGAAAGACACTATCGCGGGCTTTAAGGCGATTCTGAACGGTGATATGGATCAATACCCGGAACAGGCGTTCTACATGGTCGGTAGCATCGACGAAGTTGCCGAACGAGCTAAAGAACTTTAAGGAATAGTCGCATGGCTAATACCATACAGGTTGATATCGTTAGTGCCGAAGAGCAGATTTTTTCTGGTCAGGCGGAGATGGTATACGCGCCCGCTATCATGGGTGAAGTCGGTATTGCACCGCGTCACACGCCGCTGATTTCACCACTGAAACCTGGCGAAATCCGGCTCGATATGGGCGATGGAAAAGAAGAGTTTTTCTTTATCTCGGGTGGTATTCTCGAAGTCCAGCCGCATCTGGTGACCGTGTTATCCGATACCGCGATACGTGCGAATGACTTAAACGAAGCTGCCGCGCTGGAAGCCAAGAAACGCGCCGAAGATGCGCTCGCAGATCAACAATCCGATTTCGATGTTGCCAAGGCGAAGGCCGAACTCGCTGCTGCTGCTGCACAAATAGCTGCCATTCAAAAATGGCGTAAGAGATAGGAGTAGAAATTCCAACCTATTTCTTAAAAGGGGGCTTCGGCCTCCTTTTTTTTGGCCGCATGCATTACACTATCGGCTGATTGTTAAAATAATAACGTTAACGCTATGCCTCTAAGCATTATCATACTTGCAGCAGGTCAGGGAACTCGCATGAAATCTTCCCGGCCCAAGGTATTGCACCATTTGGCCGGCAAGCCCATGTTGCAGCACGTGGTGGAAACTGGCCAGGCGCTGAACCCTGAACAGATTATCGTGGTAATCGGTTATCAGTCTGAACAGATTCGTGAACAGATGATGGGCCAGAATCTAGATTTTGTCGAGCAAGTCGAACAATTGGGTACTGGTCATGCAGTTGTGCAATGTCTGGATGTACTGGTCGAAGGCAATGATATCCTGGTGTTAAATGGAGATGGGCCGCTGATCTCATCAGTAGCATTAAACTCGTTACTGAAAAAAGCTGGAAACAATGCGGTCAATATTTTGAGTTTTTATCCTCCAACTCCGCAGGGTTATGGTCGTATCGTGCGGCAGGCGGATGATAAGGTGATCGCAATTATCGAGGAAAAGGACGCCGATCAGCAGCAAAAGGAAATTCGTGAGTGCTATTCCGGTTTTATGTTTATCGCCGGTAATCAGGTCAGGCATCTAGTCGGCCAGCTTGATAATAATAATGCTCAGTCGGAATATTATCTGACCGACGTAGTGAAGCATGCTGTCGATTCCGAATTAAATATTACAGCGACGATATGCGAAGACGCCGACGAAGTGCAGGGCGTTAATAATCAAACGCAGTTGGCCCAGGTTGAAAATCTGTTTAGACAAAAACAGGCCATCAAATTAATGGAAGCTGGTGTCAAACTCTACGATCCGGATCGTATCGATATTCGCGGTATTTTAAAGGTCGGTAGCGATGTCGAAATTGATATTAATTGTATATTTATTGGCGATGTGGTGCTTGGTGACAATGTTCATATTGCCACGAATTGCATCATAGAAAATTCCAGTATTGGTAAGGGTAGTCAGATATTGCCAATGACCTCTATTGATAGTGCGACTATTGGTGAAGGCGTATCCATTGGCCCCTTCGCTCGTATCAGGCCGGGTACCGAATGCGCCGACGGCGTTAAAATTGGTAACTTCGTCGAAACCAAGAAAGCCCAGATTGGCCTCGGTAGTAAGGTCAATCATTTAAGTTATGTTGGTGACACCGAAATGGGAGCGAACGTCAATATAGGCGCGGGTACTATTACCTGCAATTACGATGGTGCTAATAAATTTAAGACCATCATCGAAGACGATGTATTTGTCGGTTCCGATACCCAGTTAGTTGCACCGGTTAAAATTTCACGAGGCAGCACTATTGGTGCTGGTTCGACCATCACTAAGGATACCCCGGAAGATCAGCTAACTCTGTCCCGATCAAAGCAAATCAGTATGCCCGGCTGGCCGAGACCGGTAAAAAAATAACAGGACTAAAGCTATGTGTGGAATTGTAGGCGCTGTAGCGCAAAGAGATGTTAGTTCAATTTTGGTAGAAGGCTTACGCAGGCTTGAGTATCGAGGTTACGATTCAGCGGGTCTGGCACTGATCAACAATGGCGAACTTGAGAGATTTAGGGCTCTGGGCAAGGTCAGCGAGCTCGCCAAGAAACTCAATGCCGAGCAACCCGGTGCTACCGGAATTGCGCATACGCGCTGGGCCACGCATGGCGCGCCGTCTGAAAGCAACGCCCATCCGCATCTTTCACGTAATCGTATAGCCCTGGTACATAACGGCATTATCGAAAACTATAAAGAAATTCGCGAAAATCTCCTTGCTCAGGGTTATCAGTTTGAATCCGAAACCGATACTGAAACAGTCGCTCATCTGATCGAAAGCTATTACGACGGTGATTTATACGCGGCTGTATTCAGGGCCGTAGGTCAGCTTCAAGGTACCTTCGGAATCGCGGTAATTGCCAGTGATAACCAGGATACTCTGGTTGCTTGCCGAAAAGGCAGTCCTTTGGTGGTTGGCCTGGGCATAAAGGAAAACTTTATTGCTAGCGATGTATCTGCGCTGTTACCCGTCACCAGGCGTTTTGTTTATCTGGAAGAAGGTGATCTTGTCGTCGTCAACCAGAATGGATACCAGATCTACGATAGCGCGGGTGCCTCAAAAGAACTCCCGATCAATACCACGGAGCTATCCGCAGACGCCATTCACAAGGGCGACTACAAGCATTACATGCTGAAGGAAATTCATGAGCAAGCTAAAGCCGTGGCCGATTGCCTGGAAGGCCGAATCAGCGAAAACAATGTGCTCGATTCCGTGTTTGGACCAGACTCCGAACAAATTTTCAAACAGGTCAAACAGGTGCAGATTGTCGCCTGCGGTACCAGTTATCATGCGGGATTTGTTGCCAAATACTGGATAGAAGAATTGCTTGGGCTGCCATGTGCGATCGAAGTCGCCAGTGAATTTCGTTATCGTCAGTCAGTCGTGCCGAAAGATACGCTGTTTGTGACCCTGTCGCAGTCGGGTGAAACCGCCGATACGCTTGCTGCTTTGCGAAATTTATCAATCGACGACTACTGCGGTTCGGTGAGTATCTGCAACTCCCCTGAGTCCTCGCTGGTACGCGAATCAAGTTTGGTGCTAATGACACGGGCCGGCCCCGAAATCGGCGTAGCCTCCACCAAGGCTTTCACTACCCAACTGGTTTCGATGCTGTTGCTTGCTATCTCGATTGGCAAAGTCCGCGGACTCGCCGAGAAAATCATCAAAGACATCGTCCGTGAATTGATCGCATTACCCCGACAAATCGAACAGTTGCTAAGGCTAGATAAAAAAATCGAATCAATCGCCGAAGACTTTATCGATAAACACCACGCTTTATTCCTCGGTCGCGGTGTGCATTACCCTATAGCGATGGAAGGTGCGCTTAAGCTCAAGGAAATTTCCTATATCCACGCTGAGGCATATCCAGCTGGTGAGCTTAAACACGGCCCCCTGGCGTTGGTTGATGCAGACATGCCGGTGATCGTAGTCACACCTAACGACGAGTTATTAGAAAAACTCCATTCGAATATGCAGGAAGTCAAAGCCCGTGGCGGTAAGCTATACGTCTTTGCCCACCAGGGTGCTAAACTGGAAAAATCCAGCGGAGATGTCGTAGTAGAGATGGATTGCGAAACTCGCTGGACGACGCCAATCCTATCGACCATTCCGTTACAGTTATTGAGCTACTACGTGGCGGTACAAAGGGGTACCGATGTTGATCAGCCGCGTAATCTGGCCAAATCTGTTACTGTTGAGTAGTCTGTTTTAGTCACCCAAACTCGATGTATCAGCATGCAGGTTTTCGGCTGCCCGACTGCTTTCGAATTTCTGTTTAATCAATTTAGATACGCTTACAAACCGAAATTTAGCCATGGTCTCGGGTAAATTTTCCTGCAGATAAGCGATGGTGGTTGAATGCGGGTGACCAATGGCAACCGCGTGTCCCTGTTTCCTGGCTTTTTGCAACCAGATTTGAAATTGCAAATGAATCGATTCGGGATTTTCATATTCGTTATCCAGAAAGACGTCACGGCTAATAGAAGATAAACCTGAGTTGACCGCTTCGGAGTAAGCAATGCTTTTGGGCGAAGTTCGGCTGTCGAGAAAGTAAAAATTCGGGTTGTAAGCTTTGATGCTATCCATAATAGGACGCATGAAGTAATCAAATTGAGTCAGGTGACTGCCCATGTGATTATTGACCCCTTTAATCATCGAAATTTCGTCGAGCATGCTAACCAGGTTATTCGATAACTGATTCTCGGTCATGGTTTCGTCGAGCGCATTGGGTTCCGACGGTGCACCAGGGTTAGACGCCTGTAACGGTAAATGTAAGATGACTTCTTTTTGGAGAGTATCAGCAAGACGGGCGAGTTTCTTAGCGTAGCTAGTTCCAGGGATGATGGCGTAGGTATGATCACCTTTTAGTTTGATCGCCTCTCTGCCTAGTTGCAAGGAATAACCGAGATCGTCGATGACCAGCGACAGCAGTGGCCGCTGGTCTGCATTGGAACTGGCAATAGAACTGTATAAAGTCGTAACTAGTAGCAGGCCCGCAAACAGCGAGTAAGGCATATAAATCAGCTATTCTGCAATTGATTCATTATGCGCAGACCTTTTAATAGATTCAGCGCTTCGAATAACTGGAAGTCGGTTTCCGGCAGGTTATCAGATTCAGGTTTCTTCTCCGATTTGTCAGCGCTCTTGTCACTGTCATCGCCATTTGGATTATTCAAACGGCCCTCGAGATCATTTTCAGAAAAACCGCGGCTGGATTTTTTAGCATCCGCAGAAATTTTTAGAGTACTCAATTCAATATCTGGCTCTATCCCTTTGGCCTGAATCGAGCGCCCATTCGGCGTGAAATAGCGCGCAGTGGTCAACTTGACTGCTGATCCGTTCTGCAATTCCTGAATGGTCTGCACAGAACCTTTGCCAAATGACTTAGTTCCGACGATGATTGCACGCTTATGATCCTGTAGCGCGCCGGCGACTATTTCTGATGCCGAAGCGGAACCGCCGTTGATCAAAATAACCAGTGGTGCTCCGTTTAAACTATCGCCAGGAGTGGCCACATAGCGATGACTGGAGTCATCCACGCGACCTTCGGTATAGACGATTAAACCATCATCGATAAACGCATTAGAAACGCCCACTGCGCCGTTGAGAACGCCGCCAGGGTTATTGCGTAAATCGAGTACCATGCCTTCGAGAGTTTGCTCTTTCTGCAAGTCTGAAATTGCCTTGAGTAAGTCTGCCGTTGTACGTGACTGGAAGTTGGTAATTCGAACATAACCAAAACCTGGTTCGAGCATGCGATTTTTCACGCTTTTAACGCGAATAATTTCTCGGGTAATGGTAAACACCAGCGGTTTTGATTCGCCTTCGCGGACGATGGTGAGGATGATGTCAGTATTAGGTTTACCGCGCATAATTTTCACGGCGTCGTTTAAGGTCATGCCTTTAACTGTCTTTTCATTAAGCTTGATAATCAAATCGCTGGCGTGAATACCGGCGCGTGCGGCGGGTGTATCATCGATTGGTGATATGACTTTGACATAGCCGTTTTCCATACCAACCTCTATGCCTAGACCGCCAAACTGACCTGTTGTTCCTATTTTTAGATCACTGAATTCGCTGGTGTTTAAATAAGAGGAATGCGGATCCAGTCCACTCAACATGCCACGGATTGCATCTTCTATGAGTTTTTTGTCATCGACGCTTTCGACATAGTCGGACTTTACTTTGGAGAAAACTTCGGTGAAAGCTTGCAGGTCTTCAAACGGGATTTGTTGGTCATCTTTAAGCGCGTAGACGCTATGCCCGATAGCGATCGATACACCGAGTATGATTCCCGTAATAAAAACGGTAGATTTTCGTAATTGGTTAAGCATTAATATCTCCAAAAAAGCATGCCCTAATTGTAGACCAGATTATAGTCACGAAGTTGTGAACAGGTTAAAAAAATAAGATGAATCGGCTATATGCCGGTAAATTGACCGATATATGTCGTGAAATCACTCTAAATGCCGCGCCGATTCGAGCAATAACCGTGGACGCGGCGACCGTTCTGCAACCTGTTCCGGCCTATCCTGAAGCGAACTGGTTCCCGGCTTTAAACCATTTGGACGGATTTTGCGGTTTCCCTTTTTTACGTATCTCAAAGTATAACCCCGGTTTTTCCTGACCGCCACTGCTACCGACGCTGCTAATAATATCTCCGGGCTCGACCCATTCGCCAGCTGCTTTAAATAGAGACTCGTTGTGACCATAAAGTGAAAGATACGAATTGCCATGGTCGATGATGATCAAATTCCCCAGACCTCTTAGCCAATCTGCAAACGCTACTCGGCCATGCGATACTGCTTTTACATGTCGTCCGGTTGGTGCCTGGATAATAATGCCCTGCCAGCGTAGATCAGATAGTGGCTTTAACTGGCCATACAATCGGCGTAGTTTGCCATTTACCGGCCAGGCAAGCTTGCCTCTCATTTCGGCGAAGACTCGCTGATCGAGTTCTGGCTCTGGCGCATCTACAAGAATCTGTTCGATTGAATCGAGCAAGCTTTGTAGCTCTTTCGCATCGTCGACCAGTTTATTCAGATGCCCGCCCTGTTTTTTTAACTGCTTGTCTAGCGAGCCAATGATATTTTTGCGTTTTTTACCGTCTTTTTTTAGCGATATTTTCTGGGTTTTAAGTGTCTGATAATTTTCTTCAAGTGCCTGTGAAGCGAGACTGATCCGGGATTCGGTGGTTAGAATTTCGCTAATACTCTGCTGAACGTTATTGATCAAATTCACACGTGCATTAGAAAAATATTGGTAAAAAACCAGATTGCGCTGGAAATGTTCAGGGTTTTGTTGGGAAAACAGGAGTTTTATTTTTTCCTGCTTACCCAGTGTATAAGCGGTGTAGACCTGCTCGGCGAGGATGTCATTTTCATTTACCAGCTTTTGCTGGTGTTTTTTGCGGGTTTTACGTAGTTTTGTCAGTTCGGCTTTACGCAGTTTTATCTGTTTTTCCGTGGCACGAATTTTGACGCTGACCTTGCCAATCTTACCTTCAATCTTGCGTAGTTGTGTGGTATAGCGTGATTTACTATCCTGCTTTACATGGATGGTTTTCTTGAGCTTCTCTATTTTTCGCTGTAATGATTTTAACTGTTTTTGTTTTTGCGACTTCTCATCGGCGGCAATCGGCCCCATTGCCAGGGTAAAGGTGATTACGACCGAAAGGAGTAGTTTGAGTACGTAAGCTGGTTGCATTCCGATAGGATTGTTTACGGGCTGTATAGTACAAATCATACTGTAAATAATCTTACATTGGCACTTAATGTTGAACGAAATGCATCACTAGACAAGCAAAACCGAATAAATCATAATCGATTGCTAATATTAACGAATGGTAATACTTAAGTGAATACGAGTTCGGAACTGGTTAAACCAGTTGACGCCCAGCAATTACTCGCACGTGAAGAGGATATCGAGCAGGCCGCGCGTTCACTCAAGGCGATGTCACATCCTTTAAGACTGAAAATTCTGTGTACTCTGGGCGGATTGGAAATTAGTGTTCAGGGAATTGTCGATAATGTCGGTACATCGCAAAGTAACATCTCACAACATCTCGCCATTTTACGAGATAAAGGTATACTAGCGTCGCGCAAAGACGCCAACCGGGTTTTTTACCGGGTTAGCGACGCGCGTACGTTGCGCCTGATAGGTATGATGCAAGAGATTTTCTGTTCCCACTAAGACACTATGTTGACACAATTTACTGAATTTGCCGCGAATAACACTTTGCTGGTTATCGCTTTTATGGCTTTGCTCATACTTGTTATTCTTAACGAGATGAAGATAGCCACCCGAAAATTTATCAGTCTGACGCCAGCCGGCGCGGTGCAGCTTATGAATAGCGAAGAAGATAACCTGCTGATGCTAGACGTTCGAGAACCCGGTGAAACCGCCGGTGGTAAGATCGCTAAAGCGACCCAAATTCCGGTCGGGAGCGTTAGCAAGCGCATCGGAGAGCTTGAAAAACACCGCGATAAGCATGTCATTGTTTATTGCAAGACAGGCACTCGATCTAGCATAGCCTGCAAGGATCTGGACAAAGCCGGTTTTGGGCATGTTTATAATCTCAATGGTGGCATTACCGCATGGCAGGAAGCCCAGATGCCGATCAGTAAAAAATAAAATAAGCGCCGCTGTTCGGTGCTTGTTACTTGTTGGTAATCACGCATATATTTATCCAGGGTGTGCTGATATAGTTGCCGTTTTACCCACCAGCAATCAAAAATGACCGACGAACAAGCCCCAAAGAATCAGTTTTCCATTCAGAAAATTTATGTCAAGGATGTCTCTTTCGAGTCCCCGGCCACACCTCAGGTTTTCAGTTTTCAGAAGTGGGAACCGAAGATAGACCTCAATCTAAATAACCGGCACGCGGGTGTTGGTGAAGATGTATACGAGGTCGTGCTGTCGATCACCGCGACGGTAAAGCAGGAAGAAAAAACTGCCTTTTTGATCGAAGTACAACAGGCTGGCTTATTTTCGATCGTGGGTTTCAACGATCAGGACAGAAATTATCTGCTCGGTAGTCAGTGTATGAATATTTTACTACCTTACGCGCGTGAGGTAATTTCCGATATGACCACTCGGGGTGGGTTCCCTCCTCTCATCTTATCGCCAGTCAACTTCGATGCACTTTATCAGCAGCATGTTAAGGCTCAGCAGGATAAAGAAGGACAACCTGCCGTTGAAGCAAACGAAGCTGACGAAGCAGTGGTTAAGCACTAAAGGGCATGGCGAAAAAGGTGACGGTCGCGTTATTTGGTGCTGGATCCTGGGGAACGGCGCTGGCGACGCAGCTGGCGAGAAATGGAGTCCGTGTAAACCTCTGGGGCCACCAGTCTCAACATATTGAAAATCTGAACAGGGATCGAGAGAATAAAGCTTTCCTGCCCGGCATTGCTCTGGACGAAAATATTCATCCAGTGACTAGTCTTAAAGATTGCCTGGAGCAGGCTGATACAGTACTTATCGCTATTCCGAGTAAGGCTTTTCGAGTGTTTTTGGGCCAACTGAAGACTGAAATTCAACCTTCGCTCAGTGTATTCTGGGCCAGTAAAGGCTTTGAAATCGAAAGTGGCAAGCTACTACACCAACTTGTACTCGAAGAGCTACCCGGTCATCATTATGGCGTAATCTCTGGTCCAACCTTCGCGACAGAAGTGGCCAGGGGTCTACCAGCCGCTATTACCTGTGCCGGTAATGGCGAGTCCGAAACAGCTTCATTTGCGGCGTTACTGCATGGTAATCGGTTTCGATGCTACACCTCAGACGATGTCATTGGCGTTGAACTTGGGGGAGCACTGAAGAATATTCTGGCAATCGCGGTCGGTGCTGCAGATGGTCTTGGCTTCGGTGCCAATACTCGCGCGGCGTTAATGACTCGTGGTTTATCCGAAGTCATGCGTTTAGGCAAACGTCTCGGCGCCAGGCAGGAGACCCTGATGGGTTTGGCAGGCCTGGGCGACCTCATTCTAACCTGTACCGATGATCAAAGCCGTAACCGACGGTTTGGTCTTGCTATCGGACGAGGCAAAACGATAGAGCAGGCCGAAATTGAGGTTGGTCAGACTGTCGAAGGATTGCGGGCAGCGCGTGCGATATTTCTGTTATCCCAGGAACTGGAGCTGGACTTACCGATTATGGAACAGGTTTACCGAGTGCTTTATGAAGGAATTAAGCCTGTTGATGCGGTAGAATCACTCGAAAATCGTCCACAACGTGAGGAATTTTCCGAATAGCGCTCTATTTGAAGTCCAATTGACGCCAGGCTTCGTAGACCACGATTGCGACGGTATTTGAAAGATTCAAACTCCTCGAAGTTTCCGCCATCGGGATTTTAAGACGGTTATCACTATTCAGTGACTCTAGTATTTCAGTGGGTAATCCGCGAGTTTCCGGGCCGAATAACAAGGCATCTCCAGGACTAAAAGTGGCACTTGTGTAGGTTTTTGTGGCTTTGGTAGTAAATGCGTATAAAGTATTGAAATTGCAGGTTTTATTGAATTTTTGATAATTAGAATATTGGCTTATTTGTGCCCATTCCTGGTAGTCTAATCCGGCTCGGCGTAGTAGCTTGTCTTCAAGCTTAAAACCCAGCGGTTCAATTAAATGTAGATGGCATCGGGTATTCGCCGCCAGGCGAATAATATTGCCAGTATTTGGCGGGATTTCGGGTTCAAAAAGTACAATATTAAACATAATTCAATAAATCTATGCCAATTACTTGAAAAATGCTCACTATAGGTTAAAATTTGTAGTAATGACAATAACTTATAGAGCTTTCCTTAAGCAAACTCTAGATACCCTAGGCAGGTCTTCCAGAGTAAAAAGTCATATGCCTATTCTAATATCGAATAGTAGCGGACGGGGTTTTAGTTGAGTCTTTTTTCATCAGTAAAAAAAGATAGTCAGGTCGGGGTGGATTTCCTGCCGACAGGCGTCGCTGTGGTTCAGATAAAGAATACGAAAAAGGCCGCTGGCAAAATTCTGCGCAGTGAGTATTTACCTTCGAGAGGCCAGCAGGCGCAAGTCGATGCATTGCGGGGTTGGGTGGATAAGCATAAGTTGCAACGGTCAGGTTGTGTTTGCCTGATCGCCGATACCGATTACGACATCAATCAAATCGAAAAACCCGAAGTCGATGACTCAGAGCTGGCGCAAGCGTTAACCTGGCGGATTAAGGATCTGGTGAGTTATGGGGTGGACTCGGCGGTGGTAGACGTTTATCCCATGCCCGTTTCGAGTAAAAATAATACACAGCAGGTGAGTGTCGTATCCGCCGACGAAAAAACGGTTGCCAACTATGTGGAAAGTATTCGATCGACAGGTATGGAACTGATTGCTATCGACATCCATGATCTGGTTACCAGTAATTTGCCCGCCGTTCAGCAAGGTGCTGAAAAAGCGCAGGCGATTTTGTCGTTAGGCGATTCGAACGGAGACCTGAGTATATTCAACGATACGGATCTATATGTCTCTCGCCATTTCAAAATCGGATTGGGTCAACTGGAGTTCGCTAGTGGCGAGGATCCAGGCGTTTACGACAATCTATTGCTGGAGATTCAGCGTTCGATGGATTATTACGAAAGCTATTACGGGCTCGGGTCAGTATCGATCATGGAAGTATTCCCACGTACGCCAGTAACCGAAAAAATGGCTTTATATTTACAGAATTTAATCAGTTACGATATTGATTTTGTTGCCACCAGTAGAGGGAGGGATGACCAGAACTCGGTACTGGATAATCATTGCTTCCATGCCTATTGTGCCGCCTTACGAGGTACGCATTAATGATTGAACAGCAAATTAATCTTTATCAGGATCGCTTCAAACGGAAGAGAATATTTTTCTCAGCAGCGCAGGTGATGGGGCTGACGATCATTTGTCTTCTGGGTATGACGGTGTGGAGCACTATGATGGAGTCGGAGCTTGACGCGGCCTTACGCCTGAATGTAACGTTGAAAGAACGCCAGAAAACTATTTCTGATGAACTCAATGCTGTCAATGCCGAGCTTGCACAATTGATAGCAGATAATCGAATCGATAACGAAATAGCGGGTGTTACTCGGGAAATTACGGCTCGTCGCAAAGTGTTAAGTTTTGTCGATGCCAACCAGTTTGGCTCGGGCAAAGGTTTTTCAGATTATCTGGTGTCTTTATCTAATCTCCATGTCGAAAACTTATGGCTCGATGAAATTACTCTAGCGGAAAATTACCTGAGAATTCATGGCAGCGCCCTTAATGCTGAACTGATACCGATGTACTTTGATCGCTTCAGTGAAGAACCGGTATTTAAGGGTAATCGGTTCGATATCTTCCAGGTCGAACGCGCGGAATCAACTGACTGGAAGGTAGATTTCGAAATAGCCACGTCCGAGACTCTCGATGAGTGAGTTAACGAATTCATATGCTCAAAAATATAACGCGCTTAGCCTGCGCGAGCGTGCACTAATTGGCGTTGTTGTTTTAGTCGGTATTGGTTTTAGCTGGTGGAGTATTTATGCCGATCCGACCTTACAAAAGATCCAGTTTCAGAACGATGAAAATCAGAAAATCTCGAAAGAGGTGAGTGTTACTCTGGCCACGATCAGGGATATCCGAAAACGTATGGCGGAAGGTGTTAATACAAAAAAGGAGCAACGACTGGCGCAGTTGAAACAAGAGCTTAAACTCGTCGAAGACCGACTCAGATTAAAAACCATCGAATTGATAGACCCCGAAGATATGTTTCAGCTCATGAGTCGTCTCATTTATCGGGAATCTAATTTAAAGTTGCTGAGCCTGAAACGCAGAAAGGTCAAACCAGCTATTACAGTGAGTGAAGGGCAAAAAGACGATGTTGGTATTTATCGGCACGAGCTGGAGGTTAAATTTTCGGGCAGGTTTACTGACATTCTTAATTATATGCAGTCGATGGAAGCGCTCGACTGGAAATTGATTTGGGATGAAATCGAAATTGCTAGTAGCGACTATCCAGTGATAACCGTGAAACTGGTAATTTCTACTTTGAGTACACGTAAGGAGTGGGTCGGTGTATAGCTTAATCGGTCGATATAATCTGCCATTCTTGATAGCCACAATACTAATATTGGTGTTAATCAAACCCGATGTCGCATTTGCTGCTCCAACTATTGTCGACCCTATGCAACCCCCCGCTTTTGCATTAAAGAAATTTCGGCTGGCCAAATTAAAAAAAGGAAGGCAGGTTCAGAGTAGCCAACGAAAAAAAGTGGTAAAGCCCAAGCCTTTGTTGCTGACAAGTATATTGATCGGCTCTGATAGAAGAGTAGCAATAATCAATAGTAAAACAATGGTAGTCGGTGACCGTATTGGGTCAGCGAAACTGGTGCGGATACTGAAAGATAAAGTGCAACTGGTTAAGAAAGGTAAACGCATCGACTTAAAGCTCGACAACGAATTAACGGTGATCAGGAAAAAATCAGCCGAGAGTCAATTATGATCAAGAAAATTCTTATCCCTCTGGCCCTGATGTTGTTGCTGAACTCCTGTGCTTCACAGCAGAGTATCGAAAATGCCAGGCAAACCCAGCAAAGTATCGATGACGCCATGCGAGAAGCTAGCGAAGTTGAAATACCAGAGACGGATGTGCCAGCTGTTGATATTCTTGATGAATTAATGCCCGGCAGTGGCGTGACTGTCCCCGGCCTCGCCGATGATTTAGGGCAAGAACCAAGTTTCGATATTTCGGTGTTTAATGCACCTGCTCGATTGTTCTTCATGAGCCTGGTGAAAGATACCGACATCAACATGGTGGTACACCCCAGCGTAGAGGGTGAAATATCGCTGGATTTGAAAAACGTAACGGTGGCAGAAGTGATGGGCCTGGCACGCGAAGTCTATGGCTACGAGTATAAGCGTTCGACTAATGGCTATATCGTTTTGCCGGCGCGTATTCAGTCCAGAATATTCCCAGTTAACTACCTTAATGTCACCCGATCCGGTGAATCGTCGATGACAGTGAGTTCCGGACAGTTAGCCAATAACGAATCAAATGACCGTTCAGACGATGATAATTCGTCTTCTTCGACGACATCCAATACTGCTCAGTCGAGTAGTATTAATACCACCATACAGGCCGACTTCTGGTCGGGTTTGCATAGCACTATATTGTCGATTGTTGGTGGTGGTGAAGGCCGCTCGGTGGTGGTGGACCGGTTTTCAGGGTTAGTCATTGTTCGTGCGATGCCGGGTGAATTACGTGATGTTGAGTCCTATTTGAATAATGCTCAGGATAGCCTGCAACGGCAGGTGATTCTGGAAGCAAAAATTATCGAAGTGAAATTGAGTGACAGCTTCCAGTCGGGTATCGACTGGGCTGCGCTGTCCTCAAGCAGGGATTTATTACTTGGCAACGCCGGCACGTTTGGTGACAATTCCTCGATACTTAATGGTACCGGTGTTGTCGATGCATCGGCTGCTTTAACACTACCTCTTGAAAGTGGGTTTTCTAACTTGTTTACTATTGGTGGCGCAACAGATGATTTTGGTGCCCTGATCCGATTGCTTAGTACCCAGGGTGAAGTTCAGGTTTTGTCCAGTCCCCGGATATCGACGGTGAATAATCAAAAGGCAGTCATCAAGGTTGGTTCGGATGAATTTTTTGTAACCGATATATCGTCTAATACTTCTTCCAATTCTGTCAGCACTACGACAACACCTGATATTACGCTGACCCCATTTTTCTCCGGCATCGCTCTCGATGTGACGCCACAAATCAGCGAAGACGGCGAAGTTATTTTGCACATCCATCCGCGTGTCAGTGAAGTTATCGACCAGACTAAAAACATTACAGTCGGTGGCCAAACTCAGCAATTACCCCTGGCTTTTAGTACGGTACGCGAGTCCGACTCGGTGGTAAAAGCGCGTAACGGCCAGGTTATAGTGATAGGTGGTTTGATGCAAAACAGCACCGGCAACGACGAAGCTGGTCTGCCAGGTGTGAAGGACGTGCCGTTACTTGGCAATCTGTTTGGTCAGAAACGTAAAGTGAATACGCGTAGCGAGTTAGTGATTTTATTGCGACCTATCGTCGTGAATTCCAATAAAACCTGGTCGACGTATATCCAGGATAGCGCTGATAGAATCGAAAAATTAAGATATGACGCACCAAAGGGTGAGTAATGTACGAACAGTATTATGGTCTCGCTGAGAAGCCTTTTAGTCTGACGCCAGATACCGGGTATTTTTACCAGAGTAATACACATCAGGAAGCTCTGAATGTATTGCTGGTAGCGATAAAATCCGGTGACGGGTTTATTAAAGTAACCGGGGAAGTCGGCACCGGTAAAACGCTGCTATGCCGAAAGCTGCTCGACGCGCTCGACGAAGCTTATAATACCGTCTATATTCCTAATCCCTATATGAACTGTAATGCATTACTCGATGCGGTTCTGGCAGAAATGGGAATCGCGGAAAAGCTCGACAAGGAAAATTATCTGGCCTGCATTAATGACTATTTGATCGATTCGGCACGACAGTCGAAAACCACGGTAATAATTCTGGATGAAGCCCAGTCTCTGCCAGAAGAAAGTCTGGAAGCTGTTCGCTTACTGAGTAATCTGGAAACAGAAAAGAAAAAACTGGTTCAAATTATTTTATTCGGTCAGCCAGAACTCGATGACAAACTGGCCAAAAGTAGTATCCGTCAGTTACAGCAACGTATCATGCACGCCTACCGATTACAGCCACTGAATGAAGATTCGATTCGGGCCTATTTGCAGCATCGAATGAAATCTGCCGGCTATGCTGGCCCTGAATTATTTGACCAGGCTGCTCGGAAATGGTTGTTTAAAGTGAGTCAGGGTGTCCCAAGGCTCATCAATGTTTTGTCTAATAAAGCGTTGATGCAATCCTATGCGAGTGGCGATTATTACGTGACCAGGAAACACGTAATCTCAGCTGCAAAAGATAGCGAAGTCGGCATGAATACCTGTGGGAAATCTCGAAAGCAAAGGAGCGGTGGTTTACAGGCCGCGATGCTGGCAATGATTGCCGTCAGTATTTTTGTAATGGCGCTTTAGTAATGAGCGTCATTAATAATGTCTTGAAGGATCTGGAATCTCGTTCCAGTCAGTTTACGCCCATAGACATAGCAGCGGTTAACATCACGAAACCGGTTAACCAGGACTCGTGGAACAGGCTCGTAATTTTGTTGTTATCTGGCGTCTTGTTAGGAGCGTCAGGGTACTGGTTTTATCAGGACCAAATGCGTTTGATAGAAGATACTGCAATGCCGCCGGTTGAGAAAACAGCGTCGATTGCAATCACGAAGCCAGAGTTAGAGTTAGAGCCTGAACCGGTTCCTAACCAGATTATCGGATTGCAAATTAAAGAGTCTTCAAGCGATATCAGTCTCGAATTTTCACTACGCGAAAAGCCAGTTTCTTATTTGAAGGAACGAAGCGAAACTCGGTTCGTTTATCATTTAAAAAATATTGAGAATGAGATTGCAGCACCGATTATTAAGGATAATCTATGGATAAAACGTCTGTCGCTAATTCCAGTCGGAGATGGCGTCGATGTAGCCTTTGAGACGACTGCTGGTGTTTTAGTCAACACCGAACAATCGCAAAAACAGGAAGAAGCAATCTGGATCATACAATTGGAAAAATCACCTGCCCCAATAGTTATCGAAAAAACAAAAGTATTCGAGGTTAGTGAAACTCCCAAAAGTAAAACAACCCCAGAAAATATAGTCGAACCAGTAAAAACCAAAGTTGTTGACACTGAGAGCAAGACCGTAAAAGTTGAAATAAAATCGGCTCTAAAAAAATTGAGCAACAGAGAGCAACTGTTACGAGCTAAAGAACTGGTAAGAAGCAGAGAATGGAAAAGCGCCGAGGCCTTACTGCAGAGCATGATTGATGGGCCACAGGATTTGTCGGCTCGAAAACAGCTACTCGGGGTTTATGCGCAGGCCCAATACACCAGTCAATACGCGCGCCTGGCCCGCGAATCTAGTGAACGTTACCCAGAAAACACACTATTAAAATCTGAATATGCGCGTGCACTATTTCAAAATCAGTCTTACCGATCGGTTATTTCGATATTAAAAACGCCAAATAATACTGACTCAAAACAGCTGGCATTAACTGCGGCCAGTTATCAGCGTCTCGACAAACACGAACAGGCTATTGAGTATTATCGGCGGTCGCTAAAGCTGGATCGGCCTCAGGCCAGAAACTGGATCGGACTTGGGATATCGCTTGAGCATAATGGGAAATCCAGGCTGGCATTACAGTCGTATCAGACTGCTGCAAAACTCGGCAATATCAGCCAGCGTTTAGAGCAGTTTATAGAGCAGCGTAGTCGCCTGCTGGCAAAGGTGGTTAACTAATGGCATTCGGGAAGAAGATTAGACTAGGTGATTTACTGGTCGAAAAAGGCTTAATCACCGATGACCAATTGCAGTTTGCGCTCGGCGAACAAAAAAAATTAGGTCGGAAGCTCGGGGGCACGCTCATTGAGCTAGGCATGATTAACGAGAGCAGCCTGCTTAATCTGTTATCGGGCCAGCTCAATATCCCCCTGATCGATCTTAATAGCTCCAACTATCGAGATGAAGTCGCTAAGTTATTACCCGAGACTCTGGCCCGCCGTTATCGCGCAATTGTGCTTGAGGATCGTGAAGACGGTTACCTGGTTGGTATGGCCGACCCTACTGATATATATGCTTTAGACGAAATCCAGGACAAGCTGAATAAACCGGTTACGCAGGCTATTGTTCGCGAGGCGGAGTTGCTAGAAAATTTCGACCTGGTTTATCGTCGTACCGAAGAAATTAGTGCGCTGGCAGAGGAGTTAGGTCAGGATCTATCCGAGAGTGCAACTGATCTCAGCGACTTATTACAAACCGAAATGACCGATGCGCCGGTCGCCAAATTATTGCAATCAATATTCGAAGATGCGGTGCAAATAGGCGCTTCCGATATACATATCGAACCCGATCAGCATGTCATCCGGGTTCGCCAGCGTATCGACGGTATACTCCACGAACAGGTGATGAAGGAAAAGCAAATTGCTCCAGCAGTTGTGGTGAGACTAAAATTAATGGCGAGTCTTAATATATCTGAAAAGCGATTGCCGCAGGACGGTCGTTTCAACATGATTGTCAATAATCGTGAAATCGATGTGCGTATTTCTACCATGCCAGTACAGTTTGGTGAGTCGGTAGTTATGCGTATACTCGATCAGACTCAGGGCGCACTTGAGCTCGAGAACCTGGGGCTACCACCAGATTTGCTGCACCGTTTTCGTAAGAACTTTCATCTGCCCAACGGCATGATATTGGTAACCGGGCCAACTGGTAGTGGTAAAACAACCTCACTTTATGCCGCGTTAAAGGAGCTTAATCAGGCTGAATCGAAAATTATCACGGTAGAAGATCCGGTGGAATATCGACTAAGCCGCGTTAATCAGGTTCAGGTTAATACGAAAATAGGCTTATCATTTGCGAACGTACTAAGGAGTGCGTTACGTCAGGATCCAGATATCATTATGGTCGGTGAAATGCGTGATGCTGAAACAGTAGAAATTGGGGTCAGTGCTGCGATGACGGGTCATTTGGTGTTATCAACGTTACACACTAACGATACTATATCTACCGCAACACGATTAATGGATATGGGTGTCGAGGGTTATTTGCTGGCGACAACTTTACGTACCATCATCGCCCAACGCCTGATTAGAAAAAACTGTCGCAGTTGTACCGAGGATTATACGCCCGATGCATTCGAGTCGAGCTGGTTACTTGAGAAGCTTGGCATCGACGTGAATACGCATCACTATCAAAAAGGTCGCGGTTGTAAACAGTGCGGCTCAACCGGTTATAGTGGCCGAATGGGGGTTTTCGAATTGCTCGATATCAATGCTGAACTCGCCGAGGCTTTACGTAATAATAATTCTCAGGCATTTGTCGAGGCCGCTGAGCGCGCACCCGGTTATCAGCCGCTAGCTATGGTGGCGCACCATCATGCAGCTAACGGCAAGACATCGATCGAAGAAATATTACGCCTGGCCGGTCAAGTTCGCGAAGATATTATCGATCAGCCGACGTTAACATTGGAAATTGAAGATTAGTTATGCCGCAATATGCATTCAAAGGGCGAGGTGATAATGGACAGCTCATCGATGGTGAAATCGAAGGTGCTAATAGTTCTACGGTAGCCAGTCTATTAATGGATCGGGGTGTAATACCAATATCGATTGTTGAGAAGAGAGAAACTTCCGATATTCTTGCCACGATTAATGAAAAGTTCGGCCTGTACAAAATTAGCATCGAAGAACTGCTCATGTTTACTCGTCAAATGAGCGCGATGGCCAGAGCCGGTATCCCCATAACTCGGGCGATATCCGGTATTCTCGAAACGGTACAAAACCCGCTATTGATCAAATCACTGGCGGATATATTAGAGCAACTCGAATCGGGCCGAAGTTTGTCGATAGGTTTTGCACGTCATCCAAAAGTATTTTCAAATATTTATATCAGCATGTTGCAGGTCGGGGAAAATACGGGTCGACTCGATGAGTCATTTTCGATGATGGCGGAGTATATCGATCGTAATCGAAGGACTGCGAATAATATAAAGACAGCGCTGCGCTATCCGACTACCGTGATTATTGCTATCGGCGCCGCGATGGTGATTGTCAATTTATTTGTCATACCGAAATTTGCTGCATTTTTTGAAGCAAATCGCCTGGAATTGCCCTGGCAAACACTTTTTTTACTCAATACATCGAAGTTTTTTGTTAACTATTGGATGTATTTGCTGGCTTTGATGGTCGCTAGTGCATTTGGATTTCGTCATTATATAAATACACCAGAGGGGAAGCTGAAGTGGCATAAGTTTATTATCAATGTCCCTCTGATCGGTGACATATTACACCGAGCCTACATGGCGCGTTTTGCACGTTCGTTTTCGATGGCTTATAGCGCAGGCGTGCCAATTATCCAGGCGATGGGTGTTATCTCGCGCTCCATCGGGAATGAATATATTTCCAAACACGTCAACGGTATGCGCGAAGGGATCGAAAAGGGCGAAGCTTTAACCCGGACAGCTCAGCAAACTGGAATGTTTACCCCAGTTGTCATGCAGATGTTCGCTGTCGGTGAAGAGGCTGGGAACCTGGACGAAATGATGTCGTTTATTGCAGATTTTTACGAAGAAGAAGTCGATTACGATGTTAAAACTCTGTCGGATAAAATTGAGCCGCTGATCTATGTTGCTATTGGTGCGATGGTATTGGTGTTAGCTTTGGGTATTTTTGTGCCTATGTGGGACTTGGCGCAGTTGGCGGGTAGATGAGAAATATCAGTTTCCCACCGGGGTCTAATAACTTCCGGCTGTTGATGATTGTGGTTATTGTTGGTGCGCTGTGGTTGTTCTTTTTTGATTATACCAGTCAAATTTCGATCAAAACCGAAAGGGTTTCGGTTCAGCAAACTAAAAATATTATTAATAGTTCTATGGCTGTGGTGTTTGCTACCTACGCCGTCAACAATCAACTTGATCGGCTTAACGAGCTTGATGGTGGTAATCCTTTTATTTATCTGGCTGAGTATAATTTGTTGCCAGGTACTTATAGGGGAGAGATTGAAGGTGGGGATTTAGCCGATATTAAACCGGGGTGGTATTACGACAAGTCGCAGGGAAATATATTTTATAAGCCTTATTACGATGAGGCCATTCTGTATTTCGCGCTGGTTTTGGATTATCGTGATGTGGATGGGTCTGGGAAGTATGAGTCAGGCGTCGATGAGTACCGACGCCTGTTAATCAAATAATGCTAGCTTCTCAATAAATAAAGGTACATCGGGAAACCTGGAAGGTTTATCCGCCAGTGCACAGAACAGTTGCGGTGGCAGCAGTATCACCCGTTTCGGCAATATTATCGATTAAGCAGCTAAACGAATTTCCTCCGGCTGTGCAGGCTGGTGCACCAACATCAACGATTTGATACCCAGTTGGGAATACCCCAGACGCAAAAAGTTGTGGACCAATGACGGTACAGGCAACATTGGCGGGGGTCGTTGTATCGCTGATATCAATTGCCGTGCCTACCCCTACAAGAGCGGCCGCATAGTTGATGGATGAGGCAGCAGACATTTCTGAAGCTATACCAGAATTTGCTGCATTAATGGCCTGTAATGACAAATTTTGAAACTTACCCAAAGCAGTAACCCCCAAAATACCCAGCAGTACAATCACGACTACCAGTTCAATTAACGTAAAACCTTTCTGTGTTTTTTGCATAGTTAAAGTACCTCATTTGCAAATAAATTTAGTGAATTGGTTATGTATTATTATGTAATTAAAGTAATATACTCAATTAGTTCTATAAGTAAATGATTTATTTACAATTGTTTGAGCCGTTTCTCATGTTTAAATGTGAAAAAAATCACCATTCTGGCTTTACTATGATCGAATTGGTCGTGGTTGTGATGCTGCTTGGTATTCTTTCGGTGTTCGCGATGGGGCGGTTATTCGATCAAAATCAGTTCGCGGCGAAGGGTTTTTTTGACGATACCGTGAATGCAGTTCGCTTTGCGCAGAAGCTGGCTGTGAGTAGCGGCTGCGCGGTACAGGTGCAGATTACATCTAATAGTTACCAGTTGTTTCAAGGTACTACCTGTACCTCCGGGGTGTTTACCCGCGCGGTTGCGAAGCCGGCTAACCGAGCTAACCCTTATCTCAACAACAATATGCCAACGGGCTTTAGTTTGACCCCTGCAACTATCGAATTTCATGCTCGTGGTGTGATTGATACTGGCGTTAACGTGATTGTTACGCTATCGGGTGGCAGCAGTTCCTTCAGTTTTACTGTTTTTGGCAAGACCGGCCTAGTCGATGCTTAAGCGATTTCACCGACGTGACCAGTCAGCTTTCACCTTAATCGAGATCATCGTCACAATTGTCCTGATCAGTATCTCTGCCACCGCGATTATGAGCGTCTTCACTAATACGGTTCGTAGTAGTGCCGACCCGATGATTCAACAACAGGCGGTTTCGATTGCTGAGGCTTATATGGAAGAGATTCTTTTGAAACCTTATGATGATCCAGATGGCCTCCCCAACATCGTTGAAAGTGATAGATGGTTCTTCGATGATGTCAGTGATTATCATGGTTTGAATGATGTGGGTGCCGTTGATCAAAACGGTAACCCGATTCCTTCCTTGTCTGATTATACGGTCGCGGTGACTGTTACGGCGTCGACCTTAAACACAGTTCCTGCATTACTTGTCCAGGTTAGCGTCGCACATACCGTCCTAGACCCGATTGTCCTTCACGGCTATAGGACAGACTACTAATGCTTCCGATGACTAACCAACGCGGCTTTACCCTGATGGAACTGATCATTGTTATCGTTCTGCTCGGCATTCTCGCCAGTGGTGCTGGTTTGCTCATCACTAAGCCCATCGAGGCCTATAACGATCAACTGCGACGCCAGCAACTGGTCGATCAAGGCGAGATGGCATTACGACAAATTGCCAGGGATATTCGTCGGGCATTGCCTAATAGTCTTCGTGTCGATGCCACTGGTTCTGCAATTGAAATGGTGAATACTATCGGCGGTGCGCGGTATCGCGATGAAGTGGGTGGTGTATTTATAGACCCAGTCGACGATATTTTGGGCTTTACCAGCGTAGACACAGCGTTCAATTTGCTTGGCAGGCTAAATCTTACCGCCTTGCAATTGCTAAACCAACGCCTGGTGATATATAACACCGTGCCCGCCGATGCGATTTCCAATATATATAGTGATGCGGTAATCGGTGATCTAGGCGTTATGACTCCAGCAGGAACCACGCTCGGTTTGTCGGATGCGTCGTCAGGAGTTGAAGAACATCGCATCACACTGAGTGCGGCATTCCAGTTTTCCCAACAATCACCAGGCCAGAGAATCTTTGTGGTCGATGGTCCGATCAGCTATGTCTGCGATACGGGGACGGCTACGCTAACCCGCTACGATAGTTACCCGTATCAGTCAACGCAAACGTTGGCTCCAGCAGGAGCGGAAAGTGGCCTGGTAGTCTCACAATTGAAGAGTTGCAGCTTTACCTACGACGCCGGATCAACACAACGTGGTGGTATTGTAACCATGGAAATCGTACTAGATGACGCGACTAGCGAAAGCATTTCGTTGTTACACCAGGTGCATGTAGTGAACGTGCCATGACTAGCCGCCTTAGTAAGGGTTTCACGCTACTAGTCGCACTATTCTTACTCGTAGTGCTGGCGCTATTGGGAACCTATATGATCAATTTTAGCGCCGTACAACACACGACCCTGGTCTACGGTGTGCAGGGTGCGAGAGCTATGCAGGCGGCCCGCTCAGGACTGGAATGGGGCGTCTACGAATCGATTAAAAATAATAATTGTCCCGCGACTACTACTTTCAACACTATCGGTGCAGGAAGTTTGGATAATTTTAATATACAGGTTGAATGTGCACCTTCGGATCATATGGAAAGTGGCACAACGATTACAACTTATCAGCTCACCTCTTCAGCAGATACCGGTGTATACGGCACGCTGGATTACGTTTTTCGTCGCATCGAGGCCACAGTTTCAATTCAACCCCCCTAGTTGGGGGCCTCAAGAGTATCCAAACCGTGATAGGTTTCATAAAAATAATCAATAAATCTATATATTTCAATTAGTTTAATGATTTATTTAAAGTAGTTATTGAGTTGTTGAGATTCTGACACTATACTGTTGCGACTAAATGCAATCGAAGCCGGAATGTCGATACCGAGTGTAAAAAAACCAACGTTATTACTCGTTGACGACGATGCCATAATCGCTGACAGTCTTGAGTATATGCTAAAGGAAGAATACAGCATCGAACGCGCTGCTGATCGGCTTTCCAGTTTTGAAATTTTGAAAAATCTGGATGCTTCTCCCGAGCTTGCGCTGGTCGATCTGGGTTTACCGCCAGATACGCATAAGCCCGATGAAGGGCTCGCCGTCATTCGTAAAATTTCCCAAATGCACCCAACTACGCGGGTACTGGTATTGTCGGGACAGGACAATAAGAAGCATGTTTTTCGCGCCAAAGAAGATGGTGCTGTCGATTTTATTGCCAAACCTTGCGACATAGCCGAAATTAAGGCTCGGCTTAGAAGGCAGGTCGAAGTGGCAGACGACGCTGACGGCGATATCGAAGGAATCGTCGGTGCTAGCAAGGCTGTTGAATTATTGAGAATGCAAATTCGACAGCTCGCGGATTCGCCTTATCCGGTACTCATCGAAGGGGAGTCGGGCTGCGGTAAGGAAGTCACCGCGAAAAATCTCCATCGTTGTAGTTCGCGCAAAAAAGAGCCATTTTTGACACTGAATTGTGCCGCTTTTAATGGAGAGCTACTCGAGTCTCAATTATTCGGCCACGCCAAGGGGTCTTTTACTGGAGCCACGGAAACCCGTAAGGGCTTCTTCGAAGAGGCCGCTACCGGAACGCTGTTCCTCGATGAGATTGCCGACCTGCCAATGGATTTACAGGCAAAATTATTGCGAGTTCTCGAAGATGGTGAGTATTACCGTCTCGGTGAAACCAAATCCAGATATTCAATTGCGCGAGTATTGGCGGCTACCAATAAAAACCTGTTCGTCCAAATCAAAAAAGGCCTGTTCCGGGAAGACCTGTATCACCGGCTTAGCGTATTAACGATTCGTGTCCCCACACTGGACGAAAGAGGTAGCGACAAACTGAGGCTTCTGGAGTATTTCAAAGGAGAGGTTCAGGAGCAGGTGGCGACGTTTCAGCTGGATAGTGATGCGGAAGAGCTCTGGCGAAGCTATCGTTTCCCTGGCAATGTTCGGGAGCTGCGAAACATTATCATCAGGCTTTCGTCGAAGTATCCGGGGCAGACCATTAAAGTGCCTGTACTGGAGCAGGAAATGTCCAGTTACCAGGGGCAACTCGATGAGAGTAGTAGTGAAAGCTGGTTAACTCAAACCATGAGCGATGAAAGTTTCCAACTCGATAAAATGCTTAAATCGGTAGAACGAGACGCGATCAATCTCGCCATGCGAAAACATAGTGGAAATGTCAGCAAGGCGGCGGAGATGCTCGGTGTGAACCGAACCACCCTCTACGGTCGTATGGACCGCAAGGAGGAGTAGGTCGAATTATGTACGAAGAATATTTCGGGCTTAAGCGGCCACCTTTCAAGATAACACCTGATACCAGTTTATTTTACGATGGCGGCAACCGCGGCGATATCCTCGGTGCATTGGTTTATGCGGTGCAACGTGGTGAAGGTATCGTAAAAGTAGTTGGCGAAGTGGGTAGTGGGAAGACCATGCTATGTCGCATGTTGCAGCTTAAGTTACCGTCAAGCGTAGAAATAATTTATATCGGCAACCCCAGTGTTTCGGCCGAAGACATTTTATTTGTCATCGCGCATGAGTTAAATCTTTCGATTGATAAAACAGCATCCAAACACGAGGTAATGCATTTACTACAGGATTATTTACTACAAAGGCATATGGAAGCCAAGCAAGTGGTTTTGTTCATCGAAGAAGCGCAGTGTATGCCGCTCGATACACTGGAAGAGATACGCTTGTTGTCGAATCTGGAGACAGACCAAAACAAATTATTGCAAATAATATTGTTCGGTCAGCCCGAACTAGACGACAATCTAAGCTTGCAATCCATCCGCCAGTTACGCGAAAGAATCACTCACAATTTTAATTTGCAACCGCTAAGTTCTGCCGAAATTCATAATTATCTCAATTTCAGGATGCGCGAAGTAGGCTATACGGGCCCCGAGTTAATTGATCTCAAAGTGGCGAAAAAAGTAGAGCAGTATTCAGGTGGGCTGTTGCGACGAATAAACATTATCGCAGACAAAATACTACTTTCAGCTTTTGCTGAAAGTACCCACAATTTATCGTCGAAGCATGTTATTGCGGCGGTAAACGACAGTGGATTCGATCAGGATCGCAAGTCCTCTGGCATGGCAAAGTGGATGCTGCTACTACTATTAGTCATTCTGGTTGGAGTAGGGGCCTATTTTACCCAGCATCTGTGGATGTCAGTGGATTTAGCTTTCTCAGGTGAAACCCTGGATAAAAAATCCAGAAGTGAGGCCGAGATCACGGAAAAATCCGAGGAACTCGTAGAGGCTGAGAAAAATGTCTCCGAGCCCATAGCTGCCTCACAGGCAGTGGTTGTTGAAGATCAGGAAACGCAGACATTGCAGGCAGAACAGGTGTCCGAAAAGGTTAAGCAGCCACCGATTCAATCGACTGAAATAGAAGAAGTGGTCGAATTGATCTCCGAGCCAGTTCAGAATAGTCAGGCGATACAGGCTAAAGCGAATGAAACCATTGAAAATAAAAAGGAAATTGTCGCGAATAGCCAATATCCTGACTTGACCGAGGACGATAATCAATGGCTTAATACTCGATTACTGCGAAGTCGCGAGTGGCTAAGTCAGGCGAATCGAGGCAGTTATACAATACAGGTGTTTGTACTTCGAAAATCAGCTTCGCTAGACTTGGTGCGTTATCTGCAAGATGAGTGGCCATTAGATCTGGAGAAAACCTATTTATACGAAGTAATCACCGAAAAAAACAATTTCTATCGAGTTTTTTACAGTGAATTTGAGTCGGTAGCTAAAGGCAAACGCGAGATAAGACGTTTACCGAGTTCTGTGAAGGCAAATTCGCCCTATTTGCAATCGGTGTCACAAATGCAAAAGACGTTGCTTTGAGGGTTTGGATTACCCGGGAAAAATGATGAAAAAAATAATACCCATAATCGCTGTATTCATTCTGGCCTCGTGCCAGAGTCTTAATGATAAGAATGAACGAATGGAAGTAACCGACGGGCATATTGATACGCCGGTTCCAATCAGCAGACAATCCGTCATGGAAATACCGCCTATCGTTGAGCAGGTGCCGGTGATAGCAGCCCCTGAACCTGTCGAAAAATTACAAACATTCACTGTGGTAGCTAGCGACTTACCGGCTAACGAATTACTGTTTGCGCTAGCAAGAGATGCCCGGTTAAATCTCGATATTGATCCATCGATTACCGATAGGGTGAGCATAAATGCCATTGATCAAACCTTACCTCAAATTCTGAAACGCGTCTCTCGACAGGTATCACTGCGTTACTATCTGGATGGACCTAATTTGATTGTCGAAAAGGATCGGCTATTTACGCGAATTTACAAAATCAATTATTTGAATATGGCGCGTGAAACGAGCTCCAGCGTTACTATCGCTACGCAAATTGCTTCCGGTGGTAGTGATGGTGGCAACAGTGGCAATTCTACAACTTCGGTGACTAATGAGGCATCGAATAACTTCTGGGCGACGCTTGAAAGTAATATCGCGGCGCTTGCCACCGATGCACAATTCACAGGTAGCGTTATCTCTAATCGGGAAAGTGGGACGATTGCGGTGCGAGCCACTTCGTCCGCACATGATCATATCCAGCGTTTCATTGATCAGGTAATGGGTAGCGCCCGCAAACAGGTATTAATCGAGGCCACCGTTGTCGAAGTTACTCTGAATGATGATTTTCAGGCTGGGGTTGACTGGTCACGAATTACAACCGGTGATGGCTGGGATCTGGAGCAAAACCTTTTGGGCGCCACTCTTGGGGCAGTACCTTTTACTTCGGCAACTTTCGTCGATACCAATGCCGACAGTACTGTAACGGCGGCGATAAAAGCGCTCGATTCATTTGGCGACGTTTCAGTGATGTCGAGCCCTAAAATCATGGCGTTGAATAATCAGACTTCGGTGCTGAAGGTGGCAGATAATAGAATTTACTTTCAAATCGAGCAAGACTCCGCAACCGACCAGAGTGGTAACGTAACAACAACTTTTACCAGTACAGTGAAAACTGTCCCCGTCGGCTTTGTAATGAACGTGACGCCATTTATTACCGACGATGACGAAATAATTCTCAACATCCGCCCCACAATAACACGCATATTGAGATTCGTTGATGACCCTAACCCTAATCTTACTGTCCCATCTCCTATACCAGAAATTCAGATACGCGAAATGGAATCAGTACTACGCGTTTCAAATGGTCAAACCGCAGTGATCGGCGGGCTAATGCAGGATACCGCAGACACGTCGAGTGCGGGTTTACCCGGCTTGCACGATGCACAGGGTATAGGTTTGCTGTTTGGAACCAAATCGAAACTGCTGAATAAGACCGAATTGGTTATCTTCCTCAGGCCGCGCATCATAGATAACGCTAGCATCGATACAAACTTGAAAGACTTTAAGCGTTTTCTAAGACCTGAAGTATTTTCGAGTCAGGCCAATTAGAGTTTTCTAATGAGCTTATTGCTAGACGCATTAAAAAAAGCCGCTGAAGAGAAAAAGAGAAATTCGGCTAGCAGTGATACTGGAAACAGTGTCGCTGCTGATAATTCGATAGTGCCTGAAGAACCTGATTTTGGATTTGACCTCAAAGATGATGACACCTTAATAACGGAGCTTGACCCGCAGCAACGGTCTGAGACATCAGATGGTGATACCCTCTTCCCCGGTTTTGACGAAGACGAATCAACTTTATTTGCACCCAATGAAGATGAAACACAAATCATCGACGAAGATGAAACACAAAGTATTATTTTTGTCGATACTGATGATGCTCAAATCCCCAGTTTCGACGAAGACGAATCAATTTTAATTGCATCCGATGAAGAAGTTTTGTTGTCTGATGAGGATGTTTCGGATTTTCTCGGTAGGCGAGACCTACCTGCTTCTACAAAAGTAGATGATACGACTAAAATAACATTTGGAGCTCAGCCGACAGACGAAGACCTGTCGCTTAACCTGGTTGATCCCGATTATAACTCCGACGACGCCACCGATTCACAAACAACGAGGACTAATGTTGAGATTCTCGGCAGTAGTACCGCCAAGACCGATCCTCTAGAGGTTGTCGATTACAGTCATTCAACCGGAGAAGATACTACCACTTTAAACCAATATCCTGGGGCGACGGTTACTTCGGGTATCGAACTTGATAATCTGAGGAATGAAAACACGATCATTCGTCGTGACACGACATCCACAAATACCTATGCGCCTGATAACTATGATCGCACCCTGATCAAGTCAGCCAGCGAAGATGCGTCTAAGATATTTGCCGGTATGAAGACGGAAGAGGATGTATTGATTACACCCGACTACGCCAAAAGGGTATTTCTCAGTAAATCATCTGCGCATAGAGCACAGCATTACAAAATATCTATAGGTATTGCCGCAAGTATTCTGTTGGCGATAGGAATTCTGGCGATGGTAGAATTGCAGGATGAGTATGATCGGGTAGACACTGAGTTGTTACCGTTAAAACGTGACCCTATGCCCGGAGTCATTAAAATCGCGGGGATTAACGATAGCACCAGTTCGTTTGATGAGAGCGGCAAACAACAAGTCGATAATAAAACATTAGAGTTAATCGAAAATGCGGAGCTAACTGTTTATGATTCGATTGAAATTGAAACCGATACTGTCGAGATTGAGGTCGATGTTTCAAGTCAGACAGTTGAATCAAATTTGATTAGCAGCGAAGTAGTGGTCGAAGATGAACCGGAAAGCAAAACCAGAGCAGTGGTTGTTGCGACAGTAAGTAACACAAAGCAGGTTAAACAAAACAACGTCAATCAGGATAACCAGATTTCTGCAGGTACAATAAAAATATTGACCAGCAGTAAGGTTACTGATCAAGATCGCTGGCTTGCCGATGCCTATGCAGCTTATCAACGCGGTGACGATGAAACGGCATTGAAAAAATATAACCAGGTGCTTCAGGTCGATCCGTTAAATCGAAATGCATTACTCGCCAGAGCGGCGATTGCAATTCAAAATGGCGATGTTGCTTCAGCGATAGCTGATTATAGATTATTGTTATTACAGAATCCGAAAGACTCTCTGGCGATGTCCTCGCTGATATCGGTTACCAGTATTTCGCCACAGCAGTCCGAGACCCAGTTGAAACTTATGATCCGCGAGGAGCCCGATTCACCCTATCTAAATTTCGTACTGGCGAATATATATGGTGCCCAGAATCGCTGGCAGGAAGCACAATCACTATATTTTAAGGCCCTGGAAAATAACCCCGAAGATCCCAACTACGCCTATAATTTAGCGATTAGTCTTGAGCATATTTCCAAACCAGGAGTGGCAATTTCCTACTACGAAAAAGCGCTGGTTAATATTAAAAAAGGTCTGGCTACGTTTGATGAAAATGTGGTTAGTTTACGACTCGAGATGTTAAGGAAGTTATGAGCTCAGAAAAAATTCCAAGGCGCCTGGGCGAGATTCTGATCGATGAAGGAGTCGTCACCAAGGATCAGATAGACATTGCGCTAACCGAGCAAAAAAAGGTCAATGAGCCTTTGGGGAAGCTTTTGGTAAGCCTCGGTTTTGCGACCGAATCGATTATGCGCTCCGCTCTGGGCGAGGCTCTCGAACAGGATAGTGTCGATCTTTCTCGGGTAGTGCCAGATACAGATGCTATCAAGATGATCAACTCCGATACTGCGCGTAAGCATAAAGTTATTCCGCTGACGTTTGACCCAATTCGGAGCACCCTGACCATTGCTATGTCGGATACCTTTAACTTATTTTCACTAGATAGAATTCGAATCCAGATAGGTCAGCATATAGAACTAATCCCGGTGTTGGCCGGTGAAGCCGAGATTTCGAATGCGATAGACCAGTTCTACGGTTACGAATTATCTATCGACGGCATTCTTCGTGAAATAGAAACCGGTGAAGCTGACTACACTAACTATCAGGGCGATATCGAAGAATATAGTCAGCCGCTGGTGCGCCTGGTAGATATCATGCTTTCCGATGCGGTAAAGCGTGGAGCTTCCGATATTCACTTTGAGCCCGAAGAGAGCTTTCTGCGTATACGCTACCGGATTGATGGCGTCCTGCGCCAGATTCGCAGTCTGCATAAAACTTATTGGTCGGCCATAGCGGTACGCCTCAAGGTTATGGCCGATATGAATATCGCTGAAACTCGGGCACCGCAGGATGGTCGTATATCGCGAACTATCATTGGGCGACAAATCGACTTTCGTGTTGCCTCACAGCCTACAATACACGGCGAAAACATAGTGCTGCGTATTCTCGATCGGGAGAAAGGCGTCATCCCGCTTGAAAAACTGGAGCTGCCGGATGACTATCTGCATACTTTGAAAATTATGATGGCACGACCTGAGGGAATTATTCTAGTTACTGGCCCGACCGGTAGCGGTAAAACCACGACTCTGTATTCGCTGCTCAATCATATTAGCAGTGAGCAAATCAACGTGATGACTCTGGAAGACCCGGTTGAGTATCCGTTCCCGTTGATTCGTCAGACATCGGTTAACGAGGCAGCGGGTATGGATTTTGCCAGCGGAATCAAGTCACTCATGCGCCAGGATCCCGATGTTATATTAGTAGGTGAGATCCGTGACGAGGAAACCGCCGATATGGCCTTTCGGGCAGCAATGACTGGCCACCAGGTTTACTCCACTTTGCATACCAATTCTGCTATCGGCGCTTTGCCCCGACTTCGTGACATCGGCATTATCCCCGAGATCATGGCCGGTAATATCATCGGAGTCATTGCCCAGCGATTGATCAGAAAACTCTGCAAATATTGTAAAGTGGGTGATAAGCCCACCAAGGAAGAGCAGCGTATACTGACTAATCGGGACGGCCTAATACCCAGGGTAATATACAAGCCCAAAGGTTGCACGACTTGCGATAATACCGGGTATAAGGGCCGACTGGCGTTACTCGAAATTCTTAAAATGAATACTGAGCTCGACGATTTGTTAGCGAATGGTGCAACCACGAAGGAGATACGTGATACCTCTAACAGACAGGGATTTGTGACTCTTGCGGATGATGGTGTGCGGCATATAATCGATGGCATTACGTCGGTAGAAGAGGTTGCGCGGGTGGCTGACCTGACCGAGCGGATGGATTAACGATGCCTCTCTATCAATACAAAGCGGTCGATGCAGCGGGAAAATTTATCACCGGTAGCCTCGACGCTGGTAATATTTCCGATCTCGAGCTACGGCTTGAGAAAATGGATATGGATCTGGTTACCTTTAAGCAAAAAGAACTCGGTGCAGATCTTTTTGGGCGAAATAAAGTGGGTCGGCGCGATCTTATTAACTTTTCGTTTTATCTGGAGCAATTAACTCGTGCGGGCGTGCCAATACTCGAAGGTTTGGCCGACCTGCGAGACGGTGAAGAAAATCCTACATTCAGGGACGTGATCGCAAGTGTGATAGAAGCCATCGAAGGCGGACATTCTTTTTCTCAGGCATTAGGGCTTTATCCAAAAATATTCGATAATGTTTTTGTCAGTCTGATTAAGGTCGGTGAAAAAAGCGGAAAAATGAGCGAGGTATTAATCGATATTACCGAGACATTAAAATGGCAAGATGAATTGCTAAGCAAGGCAAAAAAAGTCATGACTTATCCTATTGTTATGGGATCGATAGTACTATCTGCCGTTTTGTTTTTGATGATTTTTGTTGTGCCCGACATTATGCAGGCGATTATCGGGCTTGGTGGTGAAATACCTTTCGAGACTCGCGCTTTAATGGCCACATCGGATTTTATGGTTAATTATTGGTATGTGGTTATATCTGCGCCATTTGTTATTTATTTCACGCTCAGTTTTTTGTATAAAACGAATAGTAAAATGCGCTTTAAACTCGATGGCATCTTACTGAAATTATGGTTAATTGGACCGGTTAGCGAAAAAATAAAAATATCTCGTTTTACGCGCTATTTTTCGTTGATGTTTGCCTCGGGTATTACTGTACTCGAGGCTATTAATTTGAGTAAATCGGTAGTTGGTAATGCGGTACTGGAGGATGGTATTGATCGTGCCTGGCAGCAAATATCCGAAGGTAGCAGTATCAGTGAAAGTTTTAAGAATATCGGCATTTTCCCACCTCTTGTCGTCAGAATGTTGCGGGTTGGGGAATCGAGTGGTCGAATGGACACTTCGCTGAATAATGTAAGCTATTTCTTCGACAGAGATATCAATGACAGTATAGATAAAATGGAACCAATAATGCAGTCTGCACTTATGGCAACAATTGGTCTCGTCATTATATGGCTTATCGTTGCAGTATTTGGACCGATGTACGACACGATCAGTACAATCGACTTTTAGGCGTGACGAAATGAAAAGAGTTCTTTATTTCACAGGATATAGAATGGTGGCTCAGGAATGGGTCGGGCGTGAATTACAAAGCAGTATTTATTTCGAACCCGATGAGCAGGGGCTCGACCTGTTCAGCGCTTACTTACGATCCTTTCGCAACGAGCCAGTCCGACTGCTGGTCGATTTAATCGAAGAAGAATTTCGCCAGATAAAAATACCCCTTTTGCGGGGATCGGATCGCCAGGCCATAATCGGAAGAAATTATGCCAATTTTTTTCGTAACTCGGAATATAGATTTGCGGTTTCCCAGTCGATCGAGAAAGCCGCACGAAAGGAAGAAAAATTATTATTGATTGGCTTGACCAACCAGAGCCTGCTAGAGCCCTGGATGCGATTAATCGATGATACAAATACTCCTCTGTCGGGTATCATCAGTCTACCCCTGTTATCTGAAGAACTTATCGATCATTTCGTCTCCGAAGGAAGTGCCAAAATATTGGTAACCCAGGAGGTTCCGAGTAATTTGCGCCAGTCGGTATTTATCGATGGAAAGTTAATATTGAGTCGGCTGGTACCAATCGCCAGTTTTTACCAGGGCGATTACGCAGACGATGTCATTCGCGACATCGAAAGTACTCAAAGATATTTACTGAGTCAACGTTTTGTGGAACGCGATGGCAAGGTTGCTGTTCATATAGTCTGTAACAAAAGACATCGCGATAAATTAACCATCAAATTCGCCGAGGAAAATTATCAAGATTTCTATATTCATGAAATAAACGAGTTACTTGAAGAGCATAAAATAGAAGTAAAAGAAGAACAGGATTTTAGCTCAGCGTTATTTTGTTACTACGCGAGTAAAAAACTATCTCTTAATCATTACGCGCAGAGTAAGCATAAAAAATACTATCAGCACCATAAAACCAGTTTGATTTTAAAACTGGCTTCTGTTGCTATCCTGACAGCGGGTCTAGGTCTTGCAACTATTAGTCTGGTTAAAGGTGCTATATATGGTAGCTCTGAATCCGAATCTACGCTGATAGAACAAAAATACAAAGCAAAGTTAAGCCAACTTAGCGGAAATAAGGTTGATTCCACCACGTCAACTACTAGCATGCAGCAAATTGTTCAAACAGTTGAAGATCTAAATAAAAATTATCTCCATGATCCTGAGAATATGATGTCGCTTGTGAGCCGAGATGTTTCTTTGTTCTCAGATATACGTGTTACAAATTTAGAGTGGTTTCTTGCGGACAGTTCAAATCTGGATAGTTCTGAGGAAGCGAGTTGGGCAGGAGGGAAGGGGGCAAAGCGTCAGCAAAATAAAAAGGGGAATAAGAAGCAGAGGAAAAACGTGAAAGGGTTTTTTGAAATAGTTAATGTCAAAGCTGAATTCCTGAATTTTTCTGGAGATTATCGTTATGTCCTCAGTGCCGTTGATGATCTCGAAAAAACCATGGCTGAATCCGGAAACTACTTCGATGTAGAGATTCTCAAGCGTCCCCTGGATATAGAATCCAATAATCAACTTTCGGGTGATGCTAGTCCATCAAAAAGTAGAGTAGGATTAAGAGCAGACCTTGCTTTTCGTGTAGTTCGACAGGTGAAACGAAGTGAATAATATAGACTGGCTCTATTTAAAAGGGGCAATAATTTTATTTGCAATGTCTATCGTTTTATCAGTAGCGTTGGTAGGAGGCGCCTATTATTTTGAATCTACGCAATCTGACAGTTATCAAACTTCATTATCGACCTTGAGGTCCACTCATAGTCAGTATAAGAAGGTAGTAAACGATCTAGATCTGCTTGATCAATATAGAAATCTGTTTGAGACTTATAAAGCGAATGGACTACTTGGAGGGGAGCGCAGGTTAAGCTGGATAGAGAGTTTACAAGGGGCGAACGAAGTGCTTCGCCTACCCACCTTAACTTATAGTCTTTTGCCACAGGAAGAATTTTCACGCCCAGGGCTCCGGGCTTTACCGAATGTAGATATAAAAAGCTCTCCCATGGAATTATCAATAGGCCTGCTGCACGAAGAAGATTTATTTGCTATTCTCGAAGGATTGCGACTATCCATTAAAAATCTGTTTACAGTTGACTCCTGTTCTCTATCTCGGACTTCACCAGTCAATAGTTCGCTAAATACCAAACAAGCTAATCTACGGGCTAAATGTTTGATACGTTGGATGACCATAAATGCAAAGTAAAAAGGTCAAGATACCATTTTTTATGCCAGTTCTCATGGTCTTGGTGGCCGTGGTCTATTTTGGCAGCAGTCAGGTTGCTATCGCGGAATTATCGACTTTATTTACGACGCCACAGGAAAGGCAAATTATTAACGCCAATCGTTATCGTAATGATGCGGCCGAGCAAGGACGACCGGAAAAAGAACCTGAAGCGGTAATTGTTAGTGACCTGGAGTGGAAAGAAGTCATTAATACTTATTTTATTTCGGGCATAGCTATTTCCGGCGAAGGTTTCCATTCGGCATGGATTAACGATCAGGAATACATGGATGGTGATCTAATTGAGGGAAAGTTTAAGCTTAAAATATTCGCGGGAACCGATGTCAAACTAAGAATGACAGCACCTGACGGAAAACTTTATTACGGAACTAGTGGGGAGACTCTGAAAGTGACGTACCTGACCAACACCAATAACTAGTCATGAAGCCGAGTCGTCAAAGCGGGTTTGCGTTATTAATTTTTGTGATAATGCTGATGAGTATTGGTGGGTTTGTTCTGGTTGGGTACGGACAAAGTGTTTTGAAGGAGGTTGAAGTTAAGAGGTTTGAGCATAATAAGCGGGTGTTGGGGGAGGCTAAGGCGGCTTTGTTGTTGTATGCCCATAAATATCCTGATTTTAATGCACAGGGGCCTGGGAGGTTACCTTGCCCTTATGACGAAGTGGATGGGTATTCCGGGGGAATAAGTGAGGCGATATGCGAAGAAGTTGGTCGTTTCCCAAGATTAACCGTGAACCTGGATTTTTTCAACGAAACTAAGGATGCGAGTGGCGAGTATCTTTGGTATGCGGTGTCAGAGGAGTTTCGTAATGTCGCCTCAACAGACCTCGGTGCAAACACAAATGGCGACCTTGTTGTTAACTCCGATTCAGCCGGAACAATCAGCATTTTCGATCAAACTGGAGCGCTAGTTTACGATGGTAATGCTAGTGGAGTAGCCGCAGTGATTATCGCACCCGGAGCTAATATATCTCGAGACAACAATGGTAATGGCACTTACGATTACACTCAAATCAGAGGCACTGTAGCCCAGCAAAATGATCCAATAAACTATCTCGATACATTCAATAACTTTGACAACAGCGACTTTCTAAACGCCGGAAACAACGATGCGGATGGTTTTATCTTGGGACCGGTTTTCGAATCAGATTCTAATAGCGCGGCTCACAATACCGTTGTGGTGAACGATCAGTTTATTATAGTGACTGCCCAGGAAGTAATTGATGTTGCAGAAAAAGCGGTGCTAGGGGCTTACCGAGATTCAATCGACGACTATTTGAATGTAGCGGGTGCGTGTACAGGCGGAACTGGTGGAACTAACAAAACAGAATGCATTACAAACGGCGGTGCATGGGCTGGCGTTTACCCCTGGTTATACAACTACAACAATATTGCCGCGCTGAGCGATTTTCCCGCTAATCTGGTAGGCGCCACGGAATTTGCCAATAATCTTGCGCCTGGCAATTTCGGCAGGATTCCATCTATATTTACCGACTATTTTACCGAAACCACGGGTCAGCCAATCAATACCAGGCTCGACGTTTCAGTGTCTTTGACCTTTCCTCTCACACCGGCGACGGTTGCTAGTAGCGCGTCTGGACTGCTTCAGTTTAATGGCATATGTAGTGGTGAATCACCACCGTTAAACCCTCCGACGAATGCTGCAAATTGTGCCTCAAACGCGGGCTCGTTCACGCCAAAATCGACGGCATTTAACCTCCTCTCTACGGGTGTTTTAACCGGTGTCCAGTTCCTGGACATCGCCGATGTCGTGGGGCAAGATGGTCAGCTTGCCGCTACGGTTGGTGTCGGAGATGAGGATAATGTTACACAGGAATTTTATTTTTGGGACAACGACGAGGTAGCGCCGACAGGGATTTGGACCCTGTGTGAAGATGATGGTGATGGTATCCCGCAAGTGACCGATTGTAATCGTACTGGTGGTGTCCCTAATCCCGGGGGGACGCAGGATACAAATTCGGAGATTCTTCACGTGACTGTCGAGTTCGATACGAGTGGCGTTATAAATTTTGATACCGATTACACCACTCCGCCGGTAATTTCTGCACCTGTTGCGGCAACTGGTACAAGCCACGCTTCGATTTCAGCGACCTTTGCCGGCGCCAATATTATCAGCTCGCCGTTAACGATAAGCTATGAAATTGATCGGCATTATCATGCGAATTTTGATATAGAGGAAACCGGAACTCTGGATTTTGGCGATCTTAATCTGATAATGACGCTGGGCATGCGTTACTACCCCGAGCTACCAGACTGGGCATTCAGTAATGGCTGGTACGATAGCCTGATGATGGCCTATGCAGTGGATTATTTGCCGAGTTCGGTGAGTGTACCTAAGGACTGTGCAGCGACTCCTCCCTGCATTCAGGTTAATGGTTCCGGTGGAACTATTGACGACAAAATTTCAATTCTGACCCTTGCTGGACAGCATAATTGGATAGACGATGCGCCTTTGAATGATTTTAGGGATGATATTGGTGACGTTTTTGACGCCGAAAACGCCGACATCAACGACGTTGACGGTACTGAATATCTGTTTGACAAAAGGGCGCAGGGTGGTAATGATAAAATTCTAATAATCGATGAGCTCTAGAATCGTGACTTCAAGGAATAACCAAACCGGCTTCACCCTAATAGAAATAGCGATCGTAGTAATCATCGTGTCGATTCTGCTCGGCTATACTATCGCGCTATTTCCGATTCAACAGGAGTTGAAACAGTATCGTGCTGTTGATAAGGAAATGGACGAAATCATCGCGTCACTCCTCGGATTCGCCCAAATTAACGGCCGTTTACCCTGCCCGGATACCTCTGGAGGCGTTGGTAACCTTCCAGGTACTGTTAATGGTGTGCTTGATGGTATTGAAGATTCCGCGGATAACGTGGTTAACAATCCTGTAGCAATTACTAATCCTGTTGGCGGTGATAGCGATGCCGGTGACGATAATGTTATTGACGGAATCCCCGACGGATGTCTGGCCTATTCTGGTTTTGTACCCGCAAGAACTCTTGGACTCAATGGTGATTTTAACGCCACAGGTCAGCTACTTGATCCCTGGGGTAATGCTTATGGTTATTTTATATCCGATATCGATGTCGATTCTGACACGGATGGTAACGATGATAATGGTGATACAGGAGTAGGAAAAGATTTGGTCACACCCAACGGCATTCGCGATGAAGGCCTGACCGATGCGATTCCTGATTTGTTTGTTTGTGATGATAGTACCGTGCTCGGGGATGATAGTGACTGCGATGACGTAACAGGTGGACAAGTTGTCGCTAATGTTGCGGTCGTGATTATATCGTTGGGCAAATCATATGACCTGGGGGCGGGTTCATCGAATATACAAAGAGAAAACTTTGATAACTTCCACGACGGTACTCTCGATAAAGTTTTTATTTTTACTACCAATACAGATACAGCCGGTGGCGAATTCGACGACGTGGTAAAGTGGATATCAACGACCAGTTTATACTCAAAAATGATCGAAGCAGATCAACTCCCATAATTCACTCTTCCTGATGCTGGAACAGGTTAAAACACACTTTGCCAGGTTCGTTCTGGCTGAGCTCAAGTTGAAAGTTAAACGCCTGCGCCATAATCGATGACTGGTAAAGCCCGACACCCATACCGCTCCCGGAAGAGAGGGGTTGGGTAAATAGCTCGGATTCGATGTTCTGGGTAACGGCTTCACCATCGTCACATACCGATAATAAAATTATGCCGGTGCTCGAATGTAATCGTACATCGATTTTGCGCACGGTTGTTTTCTTAAGCGCATTACTAATCAAGTTGTCTATGACGCTGTCAAACAGGTCGACAGGGATAGAGCGGTTAATCTCGATATCCCGGCTAAAAACGATAAGCGGGTTAGCTTGATATTGGGGCTCTAGTTGATCCATCCACTCGAGACATCTAACCAGTTTGAATTTTGTATCGAAGTCTGGTGCTTTTAACTTATTGAGCGTGGTTTCCAGGCGGGTGCTAATTTGCGTCAAATTGGATTGCAACAGGTTCTGGGGTACTTCTGATTCGGGGCTGCTGTTCAGTATTGCCAGTGAGGTTTTTATCGACTGTAATATATTTTTTATATCGTGCGTTAACCTGGCACCGGTGTGATGAATCGTCGCAAAATGTTCCTGCGCCCGAACTTTTTCCTGGTTGAGTTTGGCCAGATAAAACTGATAAGCCATGCGAACCAGTAATGACGTATGTTGCTCCAGGGCGCTTCCCGGGATTGATTTATAGTAAAGAGTTGCTCTGACTCTATGGGTCAACTTGTATTCGTATTCGTAGCTGGACATCTCTCCCGCAATTATTTTTTGGCCCTCAAAATTCCATTCAATTCCATTTAGCCAGTCATTTTCGACCAAATGTTCGCAAGCCGCGCGAAGAAATTCTCTTGGTGTCAAATAGCGTTCCTCTATCAAGGCAGTTAGCGTGCTAATCCAGGTTTCGAACGGGCCGCCTATTGTCATTGTGTAACGATTTAGCAGTACCCCTATGCCCGAAAAGCCGATACCCGGATTCCAGAACCAGCTAATGCCGATGGTCAGTGTGGAAACTATAAATACAGTTAACAATAACCCATCGAGATAATTAACCTGATAGAGTAAGTTGATTACGATGCCCCCCAGCAACACGATAAAAATCAGAGTTGAAGTGAGTAAGCCGTGCATGAGATCGATCTGGCTTCGGGGTGCCTTGCTTTGATTCGGGTTAGGTGTGAAAAACAAAAGCAATATAGGGATAAGGATGACTGTTTGCATATAACCCGAAAATTGATTTGGTAAATTAATTTGTACAAATGCCTCGGGAATAAGACCCACCGCCATCTCTAATGTGACGATGATCAATGCCAACAGATCGTAAGCTCGCACACCAGACTGGGTTAATAGTCGACTACCGAAAAGACCGTTCAATAATAACCCGAAAAATACTAGCGATTCATTGGGCGCATAAAAAGTAACGACCAGGAAGAACAGGGCGATGAAGATAGCCACGGGCAGGCCGGTTATCCTGACATCTTTCTCCCACAGGGGTTGCCACAACAGAAACATGCCATACAATATAAAGGACAGGGCTAACTGGATTTGGGTGTCTGACGAGGACCAGATTAAGACATGGTATACTAACAACATTAATGCCAGTATCTGTTGTCTGAACTGTAATATAGCTTTTACGTTAATCAAGGTGCTGTGAAATCTGAATGGGCTCGCAAACTATATCACTTTTTCGTTATTTATTGCTGGGCATTCTGAACCGGCGATTATTCATATTGGTTGTGATTCTGATAGGTATTGGAGCGCTGATCAGCGGTTTTATGACTGAGCTGGCTATTATTAATAGTGCGAAAGTTGGAGCAGCCCTGTTAGCGGATTTTTTGCGCTATAGTCTGGTTATTCTAATATTATTACTGGTAACTACTAACGTGGCAGAAGATTTTCAGTCACGCCAATTTGACCGGTTGCTTACTATGCCGGTCTCACGCTGGCAATATATAATTGCTCAATTATTCATTATAGTGGCTCTCGCGGGTATTCTATGCCTGCCAGTTTTTCTTATCATGTCTTTGAGTACGTCATTCGAAATAGCACTTTACTGGTCCGTAGCGCTTTGGTTGGAGATGATGCTACTAGGGTTAGTCGGTCTGCTAGCAATACTTAGTCTGGAAAAAATCCCCCTGGCAGTATTTTTTTCGCTCGCCATATATATATTAGCTAAGCTGTCCGGGTTGATTACTCAAATGCTAACCGAATCGGTGCGTTTATCAGACGGAAGCATCGCCAGTCGAGTCGCGGAAATGATTTTTAAAGGCATTTTGTATGTGATCCCTCGACTCGACACGTTTGCACAAAATGATGTTTTCTTTGAATCGATGAATCTGGTTGCGACCCTGTCGGATCAGGTGATGGCTGCGACCCCGTACGCATTGTTCCTGTTAGGGGCTTGTATGATCGATTTTTACCGTAAGGAGTTTAATCTTTGAGGCGGGGCGAAAGGCCGATATTAGATATTCCCTGGCCTTTACTCGCTGGGTTTATTCTGTTTTTCGCTATGCAGCTTATTAGTCACGACTACTCGGTATCGAATCAGTCAGAGCGTTACCGCCCATTGGCAAAGCCATTTGACTCAACTATTTACCGGGGATTAGCGATGGGCTCGGAACAGTTGTTCAGTTACCTGCTGGCAATTCGACTTCAACTGCATGACAATCAGGCGGGCCGACATATTCGTTATAGGAACATCGACTATCGTTTGTTGATCAATTGGCTCGATGAGATACACGGGCTCAATATTCAATCCGAATATCCTATGATGCTGGCCTCACGGGTTTATAGCCAAACAAAGGACAAGCAACGGTTAAGACTCATACTTAACTATATCGACCAGGCTTTCATGGCCGATCCTCAATTGCATTGGCGGCATCAGGCTGAAGCTACAGTAATCGCTAAACACAAGTTGGACGATTTGGAGCTGGCGTTACAAATGGCGCAAAGATTGGCCGATCTACCGCAATCGATTGTAATGCCGCGTTGGGCGCGCGACATGCATTTTCTATTATTGGGTGATTTAAATGAATTTGAATCGGCATTGGTTATCATAGATGCATTGTTAAAGAGCGATGCTGTTAATGATCCGGACGAGAAACGGTTCTTGCGGGAGAAATTGTTGTCATTCCAACAAAATCTGTCTGAAATTCAACAGAGCCAATCTTTCGAATCTGTTCAGTGAACTAAAAACCGCAATATGAAAGGGTTTTAGATAAATGGCACGCTATATGCTTAAGTGTTACTCAAGGGAAAACTTAAACACTAAACTGTCACTAATTGACGGGAGCAAGAAAATGATGAACGTAAAACAAAAAGGTTTCACTCTAGTAGAAATCGCAATAGTGCTGGTTATTGTGGGTCTATTGATCGGCGGCGTACTAAAAGGCCAGGAAATGATTACCAATGCCAAGTTAAAGCGTATCGAATCTGATAACGCAGGCCTGGCCGCGGCAACGTTCTCTTATCAGGATCGGTATTTACAGCTACCGGGTGATGATAGTGCCGCCACCGGAAGGTTCGATTTTTATACCACCACTGTTGCTTTGGGTGGTGCTGGATTTACAGTGCTTGCCGGTGAAGCTGATGGCGGTGGAGATGGTGTCATTGGTGTTGGCACAGACTGGGACTCTACGGATGCTAATGACACAATGGTCGCGGCCTCTGCCGAAACCTCCAAGTATTTTGGACATTTGCGAGCTGCCGGACTGATTCCTGGGGGTGCTGGGACGGGAACTGCGCGCCCTTCAAATGCCTATGGTGGATTGATCGGTATTCAAAATGGATCTTTGCTAATAGCGGGTCATTCGACTATTTTTGGCCAGCTCGAAGGTGCTGTTGCGAGAATTCTGGAAGCGAGACTCGATGACGGCAGCCCAATATCAGGTCGTATGCAATCAAACCTGGCTGCTGGTAGCATGGATTTTGTAGCTGCACACCCGCTGGCAGGGACTACCGTTTATTCAGAGGCACAAAGGTACAATGTAGCCTTCCGTTTGTAATTATTTCTTGTAACTTATGAAAAGGCCCGTATTTGCGGGCCTTTTCTAATCATGCAAAATTCACTATCGGTCTCCAATCTTTCTTATTCGATATCTGGCGTCGATATTCTGAAAGCGTTGAATATTGAAATTCCATTTAATAGTTATTTTGCCATCGCCGGTGTCAATGGTGCTGGCAAGTCAACATTAATCAAGTTAATTCTCGACTTAATACGACCGGTGAATGGCAGTGAAATTAAAATTTTAGGCCGTCAAAATCAAATCACTGGCTGCCGTGATCGGCTTGCCTATTTGCCGGAAAAGTTTGACGTTAAAAAAACTGTTACTGGCTGGCAATATCTGAACTTTGTAACATCGATTTATAAGACTCCGCTGAGTAAGAATACTGCCGCTGAGCTTGCCGAAAAACTCGACTTTCCACCCGACCGGCTAAAATCAAAAGTTGGCAGCTATTCCAAAGGCATGGTACAAAAACTTGGCTTGATAAGCTGCTTTATTCTCGACCGGGAACTTCTGATTCTAGATGAACCGCTTTCCGGTCTCGATCCCAGCGCACGCTATCATTTTAAAAATTTACTGCTCGAAGAAAAACAAAAAGGCCGCACCATGCTATACAGCACTCACATGCTGGCCGACGCCGAGGAAATTTGTGATCAGTTTGGTATTTTGCACGGCGGTGAAATGAGGTTTATAGGCACGCCGACGGAGTGTATGAATACGTTTGAGGCACAAACATTGGAGAAGGCGTATATGCGATGTATTTCTCCAAACACCTGATTTTGTTGATTATTTCACAAGACAATCTAATAAATAGTTTGGGATTAGTTAAGAGCCTTAACGACTTGATTGTGAATTGACCCACAATATTTATTGAGAAAATCTGCTACTTTTAAAGGCTTAATTATTCTCGAAATGTGTAGACTATGAAAAACAATATTCTAACTATAATAGCCGTGATGTTTCTCCTCTCACCTCAAGCAGGGGTTTTAGCGGATGACAAGGGCAAAGATAAGAATCAGTCGGAAAAAATCCACAAGATAAAGCCTCATAAGTATTATGGCTCGCCATTTGCCACCAAAGAAGAATTAGAGGCTGTAAATCAGGCTGTCGTGACTACGAACCAGCGGATAGATGATCTGGAAGATCGTATCATTGCGCTTGAGTTATCTGATCCTCCGACTACCGGCACTGTAGTCTATTCTGGCCTTTTTATTGGCGGTCAGACACCTGACGACGACCCCTTAGTCCAGGCCTGGATTCAATTTCGTAAAGACGCGACTGGTTCGTTTTCTTCTATCGAGATTAAAAATTCGTTTAATGGTAGTGTAAAATGCGCTGACTCGGCTGCAGCAACCCTAATCGCTAATGAATTGAATGAACATGTTTCTGTTCCGGGTTCAATTAGATCGTTTACATGCCAGGATAAAATATGGAATGTGGGTACTTTGGTGGGTATTGTTGGTAATAGTGTTGAATTAAACGTCGGCTCAGTTGAGAGAGTAAACAGTTGCAGTGCTGATGCGACGGTAAGACCAGGGATAGGTAACCCGAACTGGGGTGGTATCGGAATAACCTGCAATGCGCCCTCGCAAACTCTCGAAGTCATTTTAACTCGATAAAATCAAATGCTCTCGGAGCCATCTGGCTCGGGAGCTTTTTAGTTCAGCGACCTTATCTTTCTGGTCAAAGTATTCCGCCCCCAGCCCAGTAATTTAGCCGCTTCCTGCTTGCGTCCATTAGTCGCTTCCAAAGCGCACTCGATTAAGGTCTTTTCAAAATCCCTGATTGCAGTTTTCAAGATGGCATTATCGCCGTTAGCGAGCGCTATCTCAGCCCATTGCTGTAATGCTTCTCGCCAGTCCGAAGGTACAGGTGGCGCGTCGGAAACATTGCCGGATTGTTTGGCTGAATTAGTTTTAGCTTGCTCACAGGCCTTAGTGACCAGAGCAATTGCTTCGTCGATATCAAAAGGTTTTGCCAGGTACTCGAAGGCTCCTTCCTGATAGGCCTGAACGGTTGTATCGAGGTCGGAGTAGGCAGTCATTATGATGACGGGTAACGCCGGATCCAGGTTTTTAATTTGTTTTAATAACTCGAAACCGTTAATACCAGGCATGCGGAAGTCAGTTAAAATTAACCTCGGTCGATCACTCTCTTGCGCCCGTTTAAACTGTGTCAGTGCAGACGAGGCTGTTTCGAAAACACTGACCTTAAATCCGGCGTTCGACAGGGATCGCTCGAGAACCCAGCGTATCGATTGATCGTCATCGATCACCCAGATGTCCGATTTGTCGGTGTTGTTTGAGTTCATGCCGGCTCCAGGGGAAGTATGACGCTAAAGGTTGTGTCTGATGGCGTACTTTGGCATTTTATGATGCCACCATGCTGCGATATTATTTCCTGTGCAATGGGTAAGCCAAGCCCGGTTCCTTCGGCTCTGTCGGTGACCATAGGCAGGAATATGGTTTCGGCTATCTCGGACGAAATTCCTTTACCGTTGTCGATTATATCGATTTGAATAACTAGCGGATGTTTGACCTTTCCAATAGTTACCTGGCGTCCTATTCTGGTTTTAAAAGTGATATTGCCTTTACGTTCGAGTGCCTGTATTGCGTTTAATGCAATGTTTAGAAGCGCTTGTATGAGTAGTCCTCTGTCGGCCTGAATCTCAGGGATACTGGGATCGTAATCACGACGAAACACGAATCTATCGGGCTCTGCGGTTTGTAGAAGTTTGCGGATATGCTCCAGAATTTCGAGAATATTAACCCACTTTTTCACCGGAGTTGTAACTGGCCCTAGCATGTTGTCGATTAGCACCTGTAGTCGATCTACTTCGCTGATAATGACATCGGTATATTCTTTAAGCTTCGACTGTGGAATTTCCTGTTCCAGTAACTGTGCTGCTCCTCTGATACCACCAAGTGGATTTTTAATTTCGTGGGCAACACCACGCGCAAATAGTTGGCTCGCCTGTTTTTGCAGATGACTTTGCTGGTCGCGGGCTATTTCGACCTGGCGTTCCAGTGGTCGAATTTCTAGCAGGGTAAAGGTTTCCTGATTGTCGTTTTCGAGCGGATAAATACTGTAGTCGACAGAGATTGAACGGCCATTGGCCAGCGTAAGCCGGGCTTCGTGCTCAGTTATCGTTTGGTGCTGCTGGTTAAAATCTTTCAGGTTGCTGCTGATCGTACTGGTTTCAACTGCACTGAGTAGCTGTGAAAAGCTTTTTCCGAGTAAGAAAGAAGCGCTAGCGTCGAATAGTATTTCACCGGTAGAATTAATATACGCAACCCGCTGGTCAGTATCCAGGCACAGAATAGTACTGTTGAGCGTGTCCAGTATTTTGTCAAAAGGGATAGGCATCGTGTGGCAAAATAAATGCTCTCAAATGGTGTATTAATTCCTTTGATTGGTTCCCGGTAGTGGAAAAAAAGGCTCCGTTGCAGGAGCCTTTTTCTGATCCCGTATTAACAGCTGTAATACATGTCGAATTCGACCGGATTGGTCGCCAGCCGAAGACGTTGCACTTCCTCGTGCTTGAGCGAAATATAGCCGTCGATAACATCATCGGTGAAAACACCGCCAGCTTTAAGAAAATCGCGATCCTGGTCCAGTGCCTCAAGTGCCAGGTCCAGCGAGAAAGCTACTTGTGGGATTTCGGCTTCTTCTTCGGGCGGTAAATCATACAGGTCTTTGTCCATCGCCTCGCCGGGGTGAATTTTATTTTTTATACCATCGAGACCAGCCATTAATAATGCGCTAAAGCACAGGTATGGATTGGCTGTCGAATCGGGGAAGCGAACTTCGACGCGGCGGCCTTTAGGGTTGCTGACGTAAGGAATACGAACCGAGGCCGAGCGATTACGTGCAGAATAAGCGAGCATAACCGGTGCTTCGAACCCAGGTACCAGGCGCTTGTAGCTATTGGTCGCTGCGTTGGCAAAAGCATTGATCGCTTTGGCGTGCCTGATAACACCACCGATATAATATAAAGCCGTTTCCGAAAGCCCACCATAACCATCACCAGCGAACAGGTTGATGCCATCTTTCGCCAGAGACATGTGTACGTGCATTCCGCTACCGTTATCACCCACTAGTGGTTTTGGCATGAAGGTGGCCGTTTTGCCGTAACTATGTGCGACGTTGTGGACACAATATTTGAAAGTCTGAACCTGGTCGGCTTTTTTCACCAGGGTATTGAAGGCGACGCCAATTTCACATTGCCCGGCCGTTGCGACTTCGTGGTGGTGTACTTCGACCTCTTGCCCCATCTCTTCCAGAGCCAGACACATTGCAGAGCGCATGTCGTGCAATGAATCGATCGGAGGAACCGGGAAGTAGCCGCCTTTGATGCCAGGACGATGCCCCGTGTTGCCGTCTTCGTAGGATTTTCCCGAATTCCAGTCGGCTTCTTCAGAATCGATCTTGTACGAGCAATGACCCATTTCGGTGGTCCACTTGACATCGTCAAAGACGAAGAACTCGTTTTCCGGTCCGAAATACGCGGTATCCGCAACACCTGATGCTTTCAAATAGGCTTCTGCCCGATTTGCGATGGAGCGTGGGTCGCGCTCGTAGCCCTCGCCTGTTGCAGGTTCGACGACATCACAGGTGATGTTGATAGTTGGCTCGTCGGTAAAAGGGTCGAGTACAGCGGTTGAGGCGTCAGGCATCAGGATCATGTCCGATTCGTTAATACCTTTCCAGCCTGCAACTGAGGAACCGTCGAACATTTGCCCTTCGGTGAAGCTGTCTTCTTCGAGACGACTCGCTGGAATAGAAACATGCTGTTCTTTTCCTTTAGTATCGGTGAAGCGAAAATCGACGAATTTAACGCCGTACTCAGTGATGGTGTTTAGTACATCAGAAGCTGACATGGTGCAGGGTCTCCGTTAGGAATTTCAAAACAGGTGGCATTGTACAGGTAATTGGTTTTATACCAATTATTGGGGCGAAACGGCAGATTTAAATCGATAAACGCACTATTGTGGTGCGTAGAAAACTGGAGAAAAGAAACATCCGATCTACCCGTCCTTTTTCTCGATAACGAGGATGTACTCGTCGTACTGTTCCTGGCTGGAAATAACCTCGTGGCCGTTGATTCGACACCAGGTCGGGATATCGTTCATAACACCCGGATCGGTACAGGTAATTTGTATCCGTGTGCCGACGGCTTGCTGGTTAATGCAATCCTGTAATCGAATTACAGGCATCGGACAAAATAAGCGGCGCGCATCCAGTTCAATAATCGAGTCAGTCACGCTATATACCATTCCTGGGGTAGATCCTGTGGTAGCAACGGTTTAATGTGGATGGCTTGCGATTCGTCTCCCTTATCGCTGTAAACGAGTTCGACCGATTCTTCGTCACGACCTTTGCTGAATCGGGCCGTGATTGCGCAGGCGAGTTCGATTTGCTGTTGATCGAGTTTATCACCTTCGACCAGAGCCATGGGGCCCGCATGACTGACAGTTTTAATGGTTTGAAACTGACCTTTATAGCCGCTGAGAAACCGGTTCTCGCCTTCTTCACGGGCGATAATGAGTTTATATGACTGATCGGGTCTAATATGCCGACCGACTTTCAGCAACATGATATCGTCAATTTCGTATTTTTTATGGCCGCGGTTATCCCATAAATCCTGTAGCTTAACCGAATAGCTGGCGTCGGTTAAAAAACAGCAACCACCAGCCGGTTGAGCGTAATCTTCGAAGCCAAATTCTTTGGCCAGCGCCATCTGTGGCTTACGCGATCGGCCACTAAAGCCTTTGAGTAAATCGCGTTTTATCCAGCCTTCTTTCTCGGGTTTGGTAGCCGGTAAATTTTGCGCGCAAAGTGGCCGTAGTAACAGGTCATCAGCGCCGGATTCTGCCGACACTATCGGCATGGTTTGTTTACGTTGTGACATGGGCCTTTGCCCCACCACTTCACCGGTAATAATAAAGTCGAAATCGTTCGCCTGAATCCATTCATGCGCCTTTTGTACCATGAAAATTTTACAATCGAGGCAGGGATTGAGGTTGGCGCCATAACCATGTTTGGGGTTGATAACGACGTCCTTATATTCTTCAACAATATCGATAATATGGAGTTTAATACCCAGCTGTTCGGCCGACCAGAGGGCGTTGTTTCGCTTTACCTTGTCCTTATCTTTCTTGCGGATGGCGTGGGTATGGCCTTCGACGCAAAATCCGGTATAAAAGTTGATACCTTCAACCTGGATACCCTGTTGCTGGATTAGCCTGGCGGCGAGTAAAGAATCTAAACCGCCCGAAATAAGGGCGACTGCTTTGCGTGTCATAGTGTGGAAATCTGATCGGTTAAAAAAGAATTATAACAGATCAGATTCCCGAACTAAGTGGTTATGTTCGGATTACCAGCATTCATTGGTAGCAGGGGTGCCGCCCTGAATACCAGTATTGGTTACCGTCAGGCTAGTGCATTCGGTGTCGTTGGCCTGAGGTTGGCCGACGACTGGGGTGGCAGTAAGTGTGAATGCAGAACCGGTGAGGACTGTTGCGCTGATCGTATAATAACCATCATCCGATGTTGCGGGTAAGGCAACATTGCAATTGGCACTATTATAATTGCTGTAGAGGCTCTTACATTTTTCCAGCGATGTTGCCGTTCGGCTCAAGGCTGATCGAGCATCGGTACGGTTAGCATCGATGATATATTGACCATAATATCCTGTTCCAATCGCTGCGAGAATCCCGACGATGCCCACGACGAGCATTAATTCGATTAACGTAAAACCGGATGATTTGTACCTTTTCACTACATTCTCCTGTATTTATGGTATCGGTCGATATAATCGATGTTCATTTTCTGGGATCAACCATATTTGATCAATGAGTTGCCGATTATTGATTGTTATAGTACTAAATCCTATCATCTGGCGTCTTTTTAACAAATTTATACTGGCCTTGCTATTATCCGTTGTTGCTAGTTTCGCGGTAGGGCTAAGTCGGTATTTTGTGTCATCAATGAAAATCCAGTTGCGACTGACTTCATCGACAACGCCCAGGTGGCGAAACGTTCCCAGGCTCCAGCTTGTTGAGGCAGCCAACAACGGTGATGAAAACAGCCAGGCCGAGAAAAATAGTGTAATAATTAATTTAATCCTGTTCATGAGTTTTCCCCTTAAAATATTAATTCCTGCCACGAAAATCGGCCGGTAGGAACTGTTGATAACGCTTTGATTTTTGTAGCGGTATCACCTGTAAATGCCAGGTCTTCAATAAACACCGGCTCTGGCAGAAAACCTTCCTGACGAACTGCCGCCAGGGTGCTTTCGTCGCCATTTGAATTGGACACATAATCACCATCATCGACCAGGCTATCGCCATTGCTATCGATAGCGGCAATCAAAGGTGAACCGCCGGTATCCATATCAACCGCAAATTTATAACCGTAACCTCCTTGTGAACAGGGGTCTGACACAGGCACAAAACTATTGAAGAAAACTGTATCGGCGCGTGCGATCGCGGAGGTTACAACTCGTTCGCCGCTATCGGTTAGATCAAAATACCAACCATAAGCGGTGGCGTAGTCGACAGCGTTACGCGTCAAGACTCGGCCGGTGGTAAAAGTAGTGTCAAATTGCTGTTTAACCAGGTTAGTAATATTACGATCCTGATCACTCTTGTCCCAAATACCGTAAAACGACTGGTTATCAGTTGTTATTTTGTCACCATCTACCAGGTACTGGCCGGTGCCGAAATACACCATAATGTTTGGACCATTGGTATTAGTATCGGTGATCGTTGGATGACTAGCCAATACTGGTTTGGCAGTAATTTGCTGATTGGCTGGAGCAGTGAATAGAGGAGCCGGATCCGAACCGTTTTTAAAGGCTGCCTTCCCCCAGTTGCCAGATGTAGTGCTCGTCAGGTCGAAAACCCACATATTGCCTTCCAGGTCGCCCGCGTAGGCACGATCAACCGTGCCGTTGCCATCAAGATCGGCTAACGCCGGAGCCGAGAGACCGTTTTGCGCGCCGGGACTGCCGACACCGGTAGTTATTTTTTGATAACTAGTACCAATAGTCCAGCCGTTGATGCCCTTTTCAATGTCAACAATGAATAGCATTGCCTGACCGGAGTTGGTTGAGTTATAGCCGTTACCAAAAATGGCCACCCAGTCGCCGGCATTAGTTAAAGCGATAATTGGCCGGCTAAATGTGTAGCCCAGGTCGGCATCGTCGGCATCGGTAAATTCCCATAACGACATGGCGTCAGCCTTAGCCAGGGTTTCGCCAAAAGAGGCTGGATTAGTTACGTCGAGTGCAAAAATTCCGCGACCACCACCGCGTAGACCGCCGACTAAAATTGTGTACCAATTTGTGCTGGCCCCCGTACTGATGTAGACGTCTGATATTGTTGGCGACAGGTCAACATAGTACTTGTGTATATAGTTGGGGTCGGTCATATAATGCAGACCTTCATTGACGGTTGTTGAGTACAGTTTTCCGGGAATATAACCAAACACTTCTTCGCCGTTATCATCGTTGAACGCATGTAACATGCCGTCATTGGCACCGACATATACGATTTTCTGCCGATCTTTATAAAGATCCTTGAACTCTGAGTAGGCCATGTCCGTAGTACCGTCAGGGAAAGGTGCGAGATCGGGCCAGGCCAGACTAGGTGGGCCAACGAACACCGGTCCGGAATTCACCAGGTCTCCAAGTAATGAAATCCGTTCACGAAAAGCAAATCCACTGGTTTCGTTGCTACGATCACCGCGAATATAGTCGAGGCGTGCCTCGCCTATGGTGGCAGAATCGACGCCACCGAGTGGGTTAATGAGTAAATCATCTTTCATGGTGGTAGATAAATTAGCCCATTGAAATGGTATACCCGTAGAGGTAGATGCATCGAATGTAATGATGTTTCGTGCTTTTGTGCGGTTAGTCAGTTCCGACGATGCATCCCATTTAGCCGTTTCCGCGAGTTCTCCCGTATTCGAGTCGACAATAGGAAATGCGAAAAGGTTACCTTGCCAGCGATTGGTATTAAATTGGGCCAGATAGACTACCGATTCAGTACTCAGTTTAGCGGAGTTAACGGCCACCGCCGCAGCAGTTCCCGTTCTTTCCGAGATGTCGGCGATCGCCAGGTCGAGCGCGCTGCTGATGCCTTCAGAGTCTTGCGTAGCTATGAATTTACCACGAGAGTTATAAGCCGAATGCCATAAGTCGTCGATTTTTTCGTTGTAATTGGTCGAGACGGTAGAATCTGGCCAGCCAGGAAAGGGGTCAACGAGGTCGATGCGGGCTGGATCCTTAGTGGGATCCAGTGTGCCGGTTAAGCCGAACGATAATACGTAGTTCACCAGGTGTTGCTGGGTGTTTTCGTCCACACCGGTTCGCTCTGGTACTTCGTCGAGCAGGTCTGTGCGGAGGTCGGTTTCGTAAAAGTGCATGGCTACGTCTGCCAATGTACTTGAAAAGGCGTCAGCGTAATTACCGCCATCGTTAGACTGGCTGGCATCGCCATCAAAGATACTGGAGTCTAGAGCGGTGCTGGCATCGGTATTAAATGTATCTTTAGGCGCTTTGGTGCCCCAGGTTGGGTCAGAGCCATTCCAGTAACCATCGGTCATTAGAATATTAAAGTTTTGCTGGCAGGTACCGCCGTCTACTTCGGGTAAAATCGGTGATGGAACCCCCGTATTAGTTTCATTGGCGAACATCGTGCCAGTAGCTTCCAGCGCCGTTCTGGCGGGTGTCGAACCTAACGAGGTAGATTTATAAAATGCCTGTAACAGGGTCAGTTTATTCGCTGAGTTAGACATGGTTGCGGCATCGATAATATGGCCAGCATTGAATAGTCTTAAACCCACGCGGTTTGAGTCGGAGTTATTAATAATTTTCCCGACGACTGCTTTGGTGGCGTATTCACGGGTGCGGTAATAAACAAACCAGTTCGCAAAATTCTGAATCTCGTCTGCATAACTGCGTCCTGACGGAAAAGGCGCATTCCCAGACTTGATGATAATTGCTTTTCCTTTGTCATTAATTGCGTGAATAATGCCGTCCCCATCATCGACCCATTCGAAATAAGTCGGTACATAGAGGGCAGCATCGTCAGAATTTCCGTCACCATCCAGATCCGTATAACCATCGTTATAGGTAAAGTCGGTTAGAAGACTATAAGTAGTGGCATCACCCGGAATTAAAGGCACTGCGGCGGGATCAGCAGCGAAATATAAAGGATTGCCAGATGCGTCAGATCCCGACCAGGGTTGATAGGTGACATTGGGATTATAGTAGGTGGTGTTGCCTTCATGGCTTTTTAGCAACCAGGCTTCGGGATACAACGATACCGGTGGCACCACATTGAAGTTAATGTAGGTCGGATGATAAAACGCGCGAAACGAGCCACCACTGGCGGGTAACACTGGTACGCCCTGTAAGTTATCAAAAACGTCGTATTTAGTTTCAATTCCACCTGTTCCGGCCGGAACTGTCACCTCCCAGTTCATGCTAGTCGAATCATCGAGGGTTAAGAAAACATTCGGTTCAACAATAGTCGACAGGAATAATGGTGCTGACGGCAGAGTTCCCGGAGCCGCCTGAGCTTGCTGCATGGGCATGCCGACCAAAATTGCGGCGGCCAGTGCATGTAACAGGTTAGATTTAATTGATTGCTTCATTCCATAACTCCTGAATTTAATATTCGTGGCCCATGTGTGACTGGACGTAACGAACTTCGTTAAGCGATTGCCCCACTCCCCTGGCGGTTACCTTAAAATTAGAGACTGTCATGCCGGGTTGGCCGCTACCGTAGCCGCCGATATTTACCGCTGCGACTTCGTTCTGGGAGCGATCTCCCAGAAAATGGATGATAAAACTCGGTTGTACCGCGACATCTGGCAGGCTGGTGCCTGCTAACTGTGATGCCGTCCAGGTGGCACTGACACCGTAGGACGGACTAGTATCGGTTTGATCGTACAATCCGATGCTTGGATCGGCGTATATCGTGGTGGTAACTGAGTTATTAATAAACGCTTCGCCAGCGCGTAACCCGGCTTCGGCGGCATTAAAGGCGATACCTGCCTTGCGTAAATTACCTGCCATACTGACCTCGGTACGTGAACTCATCATCGAAGTGACGCCGAGTATGGTCAGACTGACCAGAATTATGAGACTGACAACCAGCGTGACACCGGTCTGAGTTTTTAAACTGGACGTTTTCATGTGTCACTGACCCGGTTGCGTAGTGCAATGGTGGTAGTAAAAACCTGGCGCAGGCGCTGGTCTGCCTGGGTAGTACTAGTACCGTTAAAATCGACCACCTGATAATCCTCGACAACGCCATCAGAAGCGGATCGAGCGAGCAACATCAGGCGAATCGACATAACGTTGTCCCAGTTATTCGGCAAGCTAAAGTCATCGGTAATCAGGTCGGCGGTCATGTATCGATTAGTGGCTCCATC
>JAUVCH010000115.1 GCA_030595795.1 Gammaproteobacteria bacterium | reverse complement strand
ACGATCCCGAGGAAATCTGGTCGACGACCTTACAAGTCGTCGCCAAAGCATTGGATAAAGCCCGTGCAGATCAGTGTGAAGTTGTTGCCATGGGCATAACCAATCAGCGTGAAACCACCGTGGTGTGGGATCGCGAAACTGGAGCACCGGTTTACAATGCCATCGTCTGGCAGGATCGACGTACTGCAGAATTTTGCGCGTCGCTGCGTGAACGCGAGCTGGAGTCAACAGTACGGGACAAAACTGGCCTGTTGCTAGACCCTTATTTTTCCGGCACAAAAATCAACTGGATCCTGGACAATGTCGAAGGCGCTCGTCAGCGTGCTGAAAAGGGTGAGCTGGTTTTCGGTACCATCGACAGCTTCCTCATCTGGCGCCTGACTGGCGGTCATGTGCATGCAACCGATGCAACCAATGCATCACGGACCTTGTTGTTTAATATTCACCAGCAATGTTGGGATAAAGAGCTGTTAGAGATGCTATCGATACCTGCGTCTATGTTGCCCGATGTACGTGACTGTGCGGCTGATTACGGTCGAACTATCCCAGAGCTTTTTGAGACTGAAATCCCCATAGCAGGAGTGGCTGGAGATCAACAGGCAGCGCTTATCGGGCAGGCCTGTTTCGAATCCGGAATGATTAAAAGTACTTATGGTACGGGTTGTTTCATGATTCTTAATACAGGTGATCAGGCACTAAAATCAAATAACAGACTGTTAACCACCGTTGGTTACAGGCTCGCCGGTAAAACAACTTATGCACTCGAAGGCTCGATCTTCGTGGCCGGAGCTGCAGTTCAGTGGTTACGCGATGGCCTGGGGATAATCGAATCTGCGGATGAAACGCAAGCTATGGCAGAATCCCTTAATTCTAATACCGGTGTTTATCTGGTCCCCGCCTTTACCGGACTCGGCGCACCGCACTGGGACCCCGATGCCAGAGGTGCCATTTTCGGTATTACGCGTGACACCGGTCCAGCCGAACTGGTGCGAGCGACACTCGAATCAGTTTGCTACCAGTCCTTCGACCTGCTCGAAGCGATGCGTCGGGATGGCATGCAGCCTACGCGATTAAGAGTCGATGGAGGCATGGTGCAAAACGACTGGTTATGTAGCTTTCTCGCAGATGTACTCGATATTATCGTCGAGCGACCGGTAGAAACCGAAACTACCGCGCTGGGTGCCGCTTATCTGGCCGGATTACAGATCGGCCTGTTCGAGTCTACCGAAGAAATCGCACAAAAATGGCATTCCGAAAGGGAGTTCGCACCGCAAATGGAAAAGGAACAGCGCCACCTGTTGCTAGCCGACTGGCATGAGGCGGTGGTTAAGGTTAAAACTACAGAATGAGAATCGAAGTGACTAGAAACTCAGATTATAATTATAAGACACGATGAGTCGCTACTCCGATAATGCGATAGACATACCATAGGCGTGATATAGCAACAAACCTGGTTTATTCACATTAAAATGGCTATAGATTTGTCACCAAAGGCGAATTATCCTTTACTATAAATAACCAATCAGACAGGTAATGCCGTCAGGATTATTTATGGGCGATGAAGTAAACAAAGATCATTTCGAAGAAAAGGACTATGAGCTTTTCCTGCAAAAGCTGGATGAGGAAATGGATTTCGTACGTCAACTGTTTAGGGATCAGCAATTCGATAATCAAACACGAAAACTGGGCTACGAACTGGAACTTTGCCTGGTCGATGGCGATGGTGCGCCTGCGCCCTGTAACCAGGAAGTACTCGATTCCGCTAATAACCCACTATTTACCTACGAGTTGGCAAAATTCAATCTCGAGATCAACGGCAATGTTTTTGATGTTACGTCTGAATTATTTGAGCGGGTCGATGCGGATCTAAAATCGTTATACAGTCAGGTCGAACAATCTGCCAAAGGTTGTTCGGTACAGACAGGGTTATTTGGCGTGTTACCTAGCCTGGAGAAAAAGCATCTCGACGGTGAATTGTATATGTCTGGATTGCATCGCTATCATTTGCTTGATCGGCGCTTGATTGAAATGCGTCAGCGACCGGTTCATATGGAAATTCATGGAGAGGATGATCTGCTGCTGGATCAAAATGATGTCATGCTCGAAGCCCTGAGCACTTCTTTACAAACGCATTTGCAGGTGCCTTTTGATGAGGCGGTAGACAGTTATCATGCCGCGCTTTGGGCGAGTATGGCAGTACTTGCGGTCGGCGCTAATTCACCCCTGGTTTTGGGTAAGAAGTGCTGGCAGGAATCGCGTATCGCAATATTTAAGCAGGCGGTCGATACGCGTAACGAGCAGGAAGTTCACGATGCCATTATCCCTCGAGTCCACTTCGGTAAAGGTTATATCGATTCATGGCTGGAGTTATTCGAAGATAATAGTTACTACAGTCCTATATTGCCTGAAACAAAAGATTGCGCGATCGACAAACTACACCACTTCAATATGCACAATGGTACTATCTGGCGTTGGGTAAGGCCGATCCTGGGTTGCGTAGACGGTATCTATCATCTACGCCTGGAGTTACGCGTGACGCCTTCCGGCCCAACGCTGATCGATACGATGGCTAACATGGTTTTTTCAGTAGGACTGCTAGAAGGGTTAAAGCAATCTCCAGAAGATCTGACCCGGATTCCCTTCGAAGTACTGGAGCAGGATTTCTACCGGGTCGCTCGTCAGGGGCTGGAAGCCCGAGTCAACTGGTGTAATGGGGAAATGGATAGTATGCAAAAACTATTGCTGAATCATGCAATACCTGTTGCAGCCACAGGTCTGGCGAAGATGGGTATTGAATCCCCCGAAAAATGGCTCGATATTATTCAGGCTCGGGTGACCAGTGGCCGCACTGGTGCTGACTGGATATTGAGTTTTCGGAAAAAAAACGAAGATATGAATGCTCTGGTGAAGGCTTATCTGGATAATGCCCGGAATGATACACCGGTGCACCTGTGGCCAGGTGTTAGTTGAACTAATTTGAAGTTTGGGTTATCCGTTGGAACTATTGAATGATTGAAAAACTGGCCATAGTGTCTAAGTTGCCGGAAGGCTTTTACGATTTTGAACCGAGTGAAATCCTGACGTTATTTCCCACGTCGACGCTGGTTCAGCTCAAGGGTGGTAAATCGCCGCCTATATTCGTCTCTATTTTGCTGCACGGTAATGAATATTCTGGACTCAAATCTGTTCAGACTTTATTAAAAAAGTACGCTGGCGGCCTGCCAAGATCGATGTATATATTTATCGGCAACGTGACTGCCGCTGCTGCCGGCCTACGAGTTATACCCGGTCAAACCGATTACAACCGTTGCTGGCCGGGCACCGAGATGACAGCCAACGACGAAACCTGCATGATGCAATCGGTGTTCGATCATGTCACGCGCGAGCCGTTATTCGCGGCGATTGATGTGCACAATAACAGTGGTCTTAATCCGCATTATGCAGGCATGACCAGGGTGACCGACGAAAATCAGCACCTGGCGGCGATGTTCAATCACATTGGTCTAGTTTTTACGCGGCCAAAAGGTGTTTCCACCATGGCTTTCGATGATATTTGCCCCGCAGCGATACTCGAATGTGCCAGACCTGGTGATGAATTAGGTATTCACCATGCTACTGAGCTACTCGATGCTTTGCTACACATGGATCACTTTCCAGAGCGGCCTGTGCCTGCTCACGACCTGCAACTAGTTCGGACTCTGGCGACATTGAATGTCCCCGATCATGTCAGTATCGATTTCGACTTAAACAGTCAGGCAGATTTGCGATTCCCACAAAATTTTGATCATTTGAATTTCACCGAAATTGAAATACACGATGTGTTCGCGCATACCCGTATAGACAGGCCTCTGGAAATAACCAATCAGTTGGGAGAAGATGTGACCGACGAATTAATTCGTGTCGAACATGGTAGGGTTTATTTAAATAAAAGCCTTATGCCTGCGATGATCACCATGGACGAAGCGATTATCCGACAGGATTGCCTGTGCCATTTACTGGTGGATTATCATCTGTAAAATTCAGATAATTGCTAATGCACTTAAAATATTTCAGCATCCTCTCTTTATGCCTGAGCACTTTATTTTCCACTGACACTCACGCCGAAGAATCAAATCCGGGTAAAGACTTTGGCTTCGGTGTTTATGTCGATCAGGATCTGTTTATCCCGTTTACCAATGAAGATCGTGATTACACTATGGGCCTTGCCATCGAATTTTTCTGGGCGAAAGATAAAGGGCTTTATCCATTAGATGGCCTGGTACGTTCCGCTGGCAAATGGTTAGGTATCGATGCGGAAGATAAAGAAATTGTTTACAGCTTTATGCTGGGAACGCTGGCCTACACTCCCGATGACCTGGCGGATGAACAACCAATCTACGATGACCGGCCCTATTCATCGTTAATTTATCTGAGTAATAAACGTGTTCGTGCCGATAATGACTCTGCCCTGGCCGCTGAGGTGTCCATTGGTATACTGGGAACAAGCATGGCTCGTGAATTTCAATCCGGTTTTCATTCCTGGTATCGCGACTTTGATAACTCGGATGAACCGGTAGAACCCATGGGTTGGGATCACCAGATATCAAATGGTGGTGAACTAACCATGCGGGTACGTTTGTCTAAATCCGAGCTGTATCCAACACTGTCTGTACCTGGTCGCTTTGATGTATCTTCGACAGTTGGCTTGTCCCTGGGATTTCAAACCAACCTCAGTGTTGGCGGTGCTATTCGGTTTGGTAGTATAAAAAGCTCATTCTGGAGCCTGCCGTTTGATCCAGTCAACCGGGGCAGCTTCATTCCATTCAAAGCGGTGGATGAGTGGTATTTTTGGACGGTATTACGTACTCACCTGATTGGTTATGATACTTTGCTACAAGGCCAGTTTAGAGACAGTGAAGTCACTTATTCATACGATGAAATCGAACCACTTGTTTACGATGGCGCCTTTGGTTTTACCTGGGGAATCGGCAGTTCTCAATTTACTTTTTCGGCTAATTCTAAAACTTCTGATTTAAAGCACGATAGCAGAAAGCAGACCTGGGGTAGTGTTAACTATATTTATCATTTTTAGGTGTTCAAATATTCGATATTTTCTCAGCCTGCACTTGTAAGCTTGCCAGGGCTGATTGGGCGTCTACCAGCTTTTCTTTTTCCTTGTTGACGACTTCTTCAGGCGCATTGGCAACGAATTTATTGTTGTTTAAATTTCCCTGTAGACACTGTACTTCCTGTTCGAGCTTTTGCATTTTTTTCTGTAGACGTTGTAGTTCGGCGTCTTTATCGATAAGGCCAGCCAAAGGAATCAGCAGGCTCATATCGCCGACCAGCGAAGTGGCTGACTCGGGTGCCTGATCGGTTGCTTCGAGCCAGTCGATAGATTCGAGTTTGGCCAGTGCGATAAGCAGGTCACGGTTATCGTCGATTCTCTGACGATCGATATCATTGCCATTATGGCAAATGACGGGTAAGGGCTTACCGGGTTTAATATCCATTTCTGAACGAATCTGACGCACACCCATGATGAACTGTTTCACCCAGTCTAATGTCGCGATGGCTTCTTCATCGATTAGCGTGTTGTCGGCCTCTGGGTATTGGCAAAGCATAATCGTTTCGGATTCGATACCAGCCAGCGGGGCGACGCGTTGCCAGAGTTCTTCGGTGATATAAGGCATGATCGGGTGGAGCAGACGCAGAATGGTTTCCAGTACGTTGACCAACGTATTTCTCGCGGCGCGCTTTTGCGCTTCATCGTATTGATCCGAGTAGAGCACAGGCTTCGATAACTCGATATACCAGTCGCAATAGTCGTTCCAGACAAATTCGTAAAGGTCGCGTGACACCAGGTCAAAACGATACGATTCGATGTGCTGAACGATTTGTGCCTCGACCTGTTGCAGACGCGATATAATCCAGCGGTCGGCGAGGGACATAGTGCCAGAGCTGCAGTCCTGATCTTCGGTGTTTTGCAACACATAGCGGGTTGCATTCCATAGTTTGTTGCAGAAGTTTCGGTAACCTTCGATACGACCCAGGTCAAAACGAATGTCGCGCCCAGTTGTGGCCAGCGCGGCGAAGGTAAAACGTAGCGCGTCGGTGCCGAAGGCCGGTATGCCGTCGGGGAAATGTTTTTCCGTAGCTTTAATAATACCGGCCTTCATGTCGGGCTGCATGAGTCCGGTGGTGCGTTTGGCCAGTAAGTCGTCTAACGTGATACCATCGATCAGGTCGAGCGGGTCTAGTACGTTGCCTTTCGATTTCGACATCTTATTGCCTTCGGCGTCGCGAACCAGGCCGTGAATATAGACTTCGTGAAAGGGCACTTCACCCATGAACTTGAGTCCGAACATGATCATGCGCGCAACCCAGAAAAAGATGATATCGAAACCGGTGACCAGCACGCTGGTTGGGTAAAAAGTTTTTAGCGCTGGGTCTGTATCATCAGGCCAGCCCATCGTACTAAAAGGCCAAAGCGCTGACGAAAACCAGGTGTCGAGTACGTCTTCGTCCTGGCTTAAAATAACATCCTCACCAAGGCCATGTTTGGCCCGCGCTTCTTCCTCGCTATTGGCGACATAAAAATTGCCAGCTTCATCGTACCAGGCGGGAATGCGATGCCCCCACCAAATCTGGCGTGAAATACACCAGTCCTGAATATCTTCCATCCAGTTGAAATAAGTCTTCGACCAGTTTTCCGGGACGAACTTGATACGACCATCTTTAACCGCCTCGATCGCGGGTTTAGCCAGAGGCTCAGCGCGGACAAACCATTGATCGGTCAGGTAGGGTTCGATAACCGATTGCGTGCGGTCACCGCGTGGCACCATGAGTTTATGATCGGCCACTTTTTCCAGCAGGCCGAGCTCGTCGAGGTCTTTAACAATGGCCTTACGCGCAACGTAACGGTCCATGCCACGGTATTTTTCCGGTGCCTCCTGGTTAATTTTGGCATCGGTGGTGAAGATATTAATCAGTTCGAGGTCGTGTCGTTTGCCAACCTCGTAATCGTTAAAGTCGTGCGCCGGAGTGATTTTCACGCAACCCGAACCAAATTCTGGATCGACGTAGTCGTCGGCGACGACTGGTAGGGTGCGCCCGGTCAGTGGCAACTCGATTCGCTTGCCAACCAGATGCGCGTATCGAGCATCATCGGGATGAACTGCTACTGCCGAGTCGCCCAGCATGGTTTCGGGGCGAGTCGTAGCAACCGTGAGAAAACCTTCCTCGCCGATGATCGGGTAGCGTATATGCCACATGTGGCCGTTCTCTTCTGACGATTCTACTTCAAGGTCGGAGACGGCGGTGTGAAGCACTGGATCCCAGTTCACCAGTCGCTTACCGCGATAAATTAAGTCTTCTTCGAAAAGCTGGATAAAAACTTTTTGCACTGCGGCGGACAGGCCTTCGTCCATGGTGAAGCGTTCTCGGCTCCAGTCGGGTGAGGTGCCCATGCGACGTAACTGTTTGGTGATGGTGCCACCGGATTCTTCTTTCCATTGCCAGACGCGGTCAGTGAAATTGTCACGACCGAGATCGTGGCGGGTTTTGCCCTCGGCGCTGAGTTGGCGCTCGACCACCATTTGCGTAGCGATACCAGCATGATCGGAACCGGGTTGCCAGAGCGTGTTGTCTCCCTTCATGCGGTGATAGCGGATCAGCGTATCCATGATGGTGTCCTGGAACGCATGACCCATGTGCAGGCTGCCGGTAACATTCGGCGGCGGGATTACAATACAGTAAGGGTCGCCATTGCCCTGTGCCTTGAAATAGCCCTCATCTTCCCAGCGTTGGTACCATGTCTGTTCTATCACCTGAGGGTTATAGGTTTTTTCCATTTTCGTCGAGAGTCGCTAAAAAAGAGGCGGATTATACAATGGCTTATTTCAAAAATGCACTGTTTCCGGCGTGGTTGCTCAGGATTTAGTGGTTTGAATCCTGGTCTTGCTGAATAGCCTGCCTGATTTCCTGCCAGGCGAGCTCCATGTGTTCGTCGAGGATGCGGCGAATTGTCTGTTCGAGTGCTGGATTAGTTGTGACGGTTTCCTCTATGAAATTGGGCAGGACAGGTATTCCGGTATCCTCTATGGAATCGGGCAGGGTTGGTATTTCGATTTCCTCTATAGAATCGGACTGGACTGGTTTATCAGACTCCAGTTTCATTAGCGGAAACAGATCCACGTCATCGTCATCGTCGATTAATATTTCCTGATCGACATCGAGGTTGGTTTCGGGGGTGGTGATGTCGATCTTCTCTTCGATCAGATCGGTTAATATCGGGATGTCGTCATCGTCCATCAGGAATTACAGGTTGTGATGATTGAGTGGGTAGCCGCGTTCCTTGTAAAAACTATAGTGCTGACGCGCCTGCTGTTTATTTTCTTCTGTGACTAGCTCGATAATGCGCTCATATTGGGCGAAGTTATCTGGAATGTTTTCACTCAAATTGATTAAGAGCTGCCGTTCATCTCCGCTGTCGGAACTATTGTTGATCAATATTGGGGTATCGAAAGCATCCTGTTGCTCTGTATCATGCGGTACGAAACTTTCATCATTGAATACCCATAGCTGCCTGTCGAGATGCGAAGTTTGATCCGGACTCTGCGTCAGTAGCAACGTCTTCTGCTGTTTCTCATAGGCTTTTTGACAGAGCTGACAAACCACTTTATCAGCCTGATGCCTTTGTGGGTCGAGCTGATAAAAGTCGATACGCGTCATGGTCTATAACTGATCGATAATAAACTGGGTTAACAGTGGCACCGGTCGGCCAGTAGCACCTTTTTGCTCGCCAGACGTCCACGCGGTTCCGGCGATATCAAGGTGCGCCCAGTGATAATTTTTGGTAAATCTCGACAGGAAGCAGGCGGCAGTAATCGTACCGGCATCACGACCACCGATATTCGCCATGTCGGCGAAATTACTGTTGATCTGATCCTGGTACTCATCCCACAGCGGTAATTCCCAGACCTTGTCTTCGATCTCCTTGCCCGAATCGATTAAATTATTAATTAACGTTGCATTGTTTCCGAGAACCGCCGAAGGTATTTTACCCAGAGCGACGATGCAGGCACCGGTTAGCGTGGCAATATCGATTACGCAGCGTGGTTTGAATTTTTCAGCATAAGTTAGCGCATCGCAAAGAATTAAACGACCCTCGGCGTCGGTATTGAGTATTTCGATGGTTTGCCCGGACATGCTGGTGACCACGTCACCTGGTTTAGTAGCCAGGCCATCGGGCATGTTTTCGGTAGCTGGAATAATGCCGACGACATTGATCGGTAAATTCAGGGCTGTAACTGCTTTGAGTGTGCCGACGACGGATGCCGCACCGCACATGTCGAATTTCATTTCATCCATAGCGGCGCCGGGTTTCAGGGATATACCGCCAGTGTCGAAGGTAACTCCTTTACCGACCAGGACAACCGGCTTGCCTTTGGCGCCTGCGCCTTTGTATTCGAGGGTGATTAGTTTGGCAGGTTGGCGGCTACCCGCGCTCACCGAAAGTAACGAACCCATCTTGAGCTTGCGCATATCAGCTTCTTCGAGCACAGAAACCTTCAATTTCTTTTCGCCTTTCGCCATCAGCATTGCCTGTTTGGCGATGTAGGTCGGGGTACAGACGTTGGCTGGCATATTGCCCAGGTCTCGCGCTTGGTCCATGCCTGTACTGATAGCCTTGCCCTGTTGAATGGCGACACCAGCTTTTTTCAAACCTGCTTTGGACTGAACCTGGAGAGCAATTTTCTGTAATTTTATTTTATTCCCGATCTTTTTACTCTTCATCTGATCAAAGCGATACTGGCTTGAATTGATTAGTATGACGGCCTGACGTAGATTCCAGTCGGGGTCACGATTATTGATCGAAATATCGGTGAGGCACGCCAGAGCATCCTTAGCGCCAGAATCGCCGAGCGCTGAAATCATGCTGTTGACGATTTTGTTGAAGACAAGTTGGTTCATATCCTTGTCCTTACCGCTGCCAACTAGCAAAATACGATCTGCTTCGACGCCATCGATTTTCTGCAATAACAGGGTTTGACCAGCACGTCCGGTCACGTCACCGCTACGCATTAGCCTGCTCAAATAGCCGCTACTGGCTTTGTCGATTATCTCTGCGGTGGCGGATAATTTTTTAGCCTCAAAGAGGGTAATCACCAGGCAGTTGGTACGTTGTTTTTGAGGGTTGGTAAATTTGGCAGTAAATTCCATGATATTCCTGTGTAGGTAAAATCGATAACGCGATAAGATACGTGAAGTCTGAATAAAAATCAGCCGAAAATAGACATTAAGTCGTAATATTCAGCACTGGTTTAGTGTATATCCGATTTAATCGTTAAATTTATGACGCGCGTAAAGCAAACAGAGAATTTTTGCGGTAACTATCCGCTTTGTCCGACTAGTGGCTATGCCCAACATAATTACTAAATACCTGATTCGAGAGATCCTCAAAAGCAGTGCTGCAACGGTGCTGGTTTTGTTCGTTATCCTCATGAGTAATGCCTTTGGTCGGGTGCTGTCTGAAATTTCCGATGGAGAGATACCACAGCAAGCTTTATTACCGGTCATGCTGAGTCAGTCGGTGAATCTAATGTCATTATTATTACCGGTAGGATTTTTTCTCGGCATCGTTTTTGCTTTTGGTCGGCTTTATAAAGATCATGAAATCGTCGTGATGAATGCCTGCGGTATGGGTTATCGGCATTTTTATCGCCCGGTTTTAATCATCCTGTTGCCGTTGTTGATTTTTAGTAGCTATTCGAATGTCTGGTTAAACGCGCAGATGCAACGCAATGCACAAAATATTATCGAGCAGGAAAACAATCTGAATGAATTTGATCAGATTAAACCTGGCCAGTTTAATCAAAGTAAAAGCGGCGATCGAGTATTTTATATGGAGTCGATCAGTGAGGATCGTCTCGAACTTAATAACGTCATCATCGGTCAGAGCGTTGACGAAAAAATGATACTCGAAACTGCGAAAAGTGGTCGGCACCGCATCGATGAAGAAAGCGGTGATTTGTTTTTAGTGGTCGGTCCCGGTGAACGTTACGAAGGAAGGGCAGGGGATAAAGACTTCAAAATTATTTCATTTCAGCAGCACGGCATTTTGATTGAAAAGAAAAAAGAAATTAAAAAAAGATATATCGACGTAGAAGAAAAGACACCACGACAACTTTGGAAATCCAGTCGGGTTAAAGATAAAACAGAACTACATTGGCGCATAGCTATACCGGTAGTTATGGTAGTGCTCGCTTTTCTGGCAGTACCTCTATCGTATATTGAGCCGAGGCAGGGGCGATACGGTAAGGTTGGTTATGCTTTTCTAGTGTACCTGGTGTATTTGAATTTAATGGGTTTTACCCGCGCGCAACTCGAGGCTAATGCGATTCCATTAATCGTTAACTTCTGGTGGGTTCACTTTATATTCGTCAGTCTGGGAATCGGTTTACTGGTTAGAAAAAGTGGCTCAGGCTGGTTTTCTGGTAAAAGGATTAGCCAGTGATTATTGATCGCTATATTTTTCGACAAATCCAACAGGGCACGCTGTTGACTCTGCTGGTATTAGTAAGTCTTAGTCTGATATTTGTATTTATTTCTGAACTCGAAGATATAGGTAGAGGCTATTACAGTTTTTTACATGTCGTCGAATACGTGGCCTTGTTATTCCCCGGGAAGATTGTCGAGTTTTTGCCGTTATCGGTATTGCTAGGTACTATTTTAAGCTTGGGGTCATTGGCCAGTAATAGTGAAATTATTGCCATGCAGGCAGCGGGGATATCGGTATTGCGATTGTTACGTGCGGTGATGCAGGCTGCGCTGGTTCTTGCGTTAGCAGGTTTTATTCTAGCCGATTGGGTGGTGCCGTATAGCGAAACTAGTGCTAGGCAGATTCGTTCGTCGGCGATTAATTCCACGATAGCGGTTCGCGGTAAAAAAGGTATCTGGATCAAAGATGAAAATAGAG
>JAUVCH010000033.1 GCA_030595795.1 Gammaproteobacteria bacterium | reverse complement strand
CGATTCCGCAATAAAGTGGCATGGCAGTCTCCAATGAGTGGTGTGAGAACTTTCATTGTAGTCCTCACCGCCACCACGGTGGTGAGGCGAGACTGCCTTATGTTTATCAGGCCTTTCATTTGACATTTTATTTAACCAAATTCCCGCCAGCAATTGCGATAAGAACAAACTTAACCCGCCCCAAATGTCTCCTTAGTTTTTATAGTGCAGGTTTCATATTCTTCACTGTAAGTGATGAAAACGTCTTTACGTTCCAGTTGATTCATTACCTGCTGAACCTTTGTTGCGGTGCTTGTTTCAATATCGCCGTAGTCAGTGCCGTCACGGGTGACGAACTCTTCGATCAATGCGTAGAGGGTGTCGTGGGCTATGTCGGTGTGGGAGATGATCATGGTAAGAGTTTAAACTAAATTTAAAGGGTCAGAGTAATTGATTTACAGATCTACTCAACAACCATCTAACACAAACAGAAATAAACACCCTATGGACGTAACGAAGGTTTCGGGTACAATGTATCGACGGAATACTTTTTAGCCCACTTCTGATAACACAAGCTGCATAATCAGACTATCTGTTTTTAGTGCGGGATACCGATAATTATATATTACCTGGGAGTATAATATGCCAATATACCTTGAATGTTCAGATTTTGAAGGCAGTGTCGGTGCCGGTTCATTTGGCGGTTGTGTCAAGCTTGAATCGGCTCAATTTAGTATCGATACTGGTGACCATTATTATTCGAACGAGCGCAAAACCAACCCAAAAATTAGCGACTTTATCGTTACCTCAGTAATAGATAATTCTGCGATAGCAATCTTGAAATCTGCATTGAGTTATCGTTATCATGACCTGATAAAAGTGCATTTCACTAGAACGGGAGCTGGTGGTGAAGATAAGGCTTTTATGTCCTATGAATTTACTGATTGCGCAATTACTAAATACTCTATGGCTTCGGTGGAAAGTGGAGACCCATTAATAACTATGTGTTTAGGGTTTACTAAAATGACGTATAAATATACGGATGTAGGCGTTACAGGAGGGTATGGTGGACAGCAAGTGTTAGTGCATGATCAGAGTGGTAAATAGAAATCAAAAAATTCAAAGTAATGGGTTTACAGATTTTCTCAACAACTAACTAAAACAAACAAGAACAAACCCCCGTCACTCTCCCACCCGTCACGGGATGATCAAACTTCAGCGTCGTCGCATGCAGCATTAAACGCTGCGACATAAAAAATGCCTCATCCGAGGCATACAAATCACAGCCCAAAATGGGGTGCCCGATTTGTTGGCTGTGAATACGCAATTGATGTGTGCGCCCTGTGACCGGCGTAAAAATAACTTTGGTCGCAACTGGCTTAGTGAGTCGTTCGACTACCTGATAATTGGTCAGAGCGGGTTTACCTGTCTCAAAGCAGATTTTTTGCAAGGGGAAGTTATGCTTATCCCTGGCGATTGGGAATTCAATCACGCCTTCATCGTTGGCAAGATGCCCATATAATAAGGCGGTATAGCTCTTATCAACACTACGCGCCTGGAACTGTTTGGTGATGTGCGCGTTTATCTGCTTATTCAGCGCCACCACCATAATACCAGATGTGCCAAAATCCAGCCGATGCAGCATCGTCGCCGTCGGGAAATCCTGCACCAGGCGGAAATGCACCGAATCCTTATTGAGCGGATGCTTGCCCGACAGGCTCAACAGGCCCGTCGGCTTATTGATCAGCAGCAGGTGCTCGTCCTGGAACAGGATCCCAATGTCTTCGTGACAAGCAGGTACGATGAAGGGATCAGCCTGTGGTTGCATAGAAAGCCATAGTTGATTGCGGAATTAACAAGCCGATTAAAGGGATCTATTCGTTAATTCCCAGGAGCTCTACCTCAAAAATTAGCGTAGAACCACCTGGTATATCACGACCTGCGCCCTTATTGCCGTATGCTAGTTCCGCAGGGATAAAGAAACGCGTCTTCTCGCCGACAACCATTAACTGCACGCCTTCCGTCCAGCCCTTGATCACCTGATTCAAACCAAAAGAAATCGGCTCACCACGCTTCACTGAACTATCGAAAACAGTGCTATCCAGTAGCTTGCCTTCATAGTGCACCTTGACCTGATCTGTCGCCGAAGGATGCTGGGTACCCGTGCCCTCCTGTAACACCAGGTATTGCAGACCAGAGTCTGTCGTTTTCACCCCCTCCGCTGTTTTATTTGTTTCCATAAACTCAGCACCGGCCTTCTTGTTTGCGGCGATCTCTTCGGGGTTGGCACTACCTGAATTACGTACAAAAAAGTAACCAATTAGAAGAACAACAATAACGATAATAATGGTTTTTTCCACAGTAACTTCCTAAAATTTAATTTTGAAAACAGAACAATTAACGGGGTTGGATCTTTGATTTAAAAGTTTCCCCAATAAATCGGCTCATTTATTAGTAGGCATGTTTTAACTCATATTCAAATGGACTGACATAGTCCAGATAGGAATGCCTTCGCTTCCGATTGTAAAATACTTCGCTGTATTCAAACAGGCTTTGTTTCGCGATCTGTTTGGAAAAATAGTCTTCGTGATCGACCAAATCAGTTTTCAAGGACCTGAAGAAACTCTCAGCGACGGCATTGTCGAGACATCCGGCTTATCGACTCATACTACAGATAAGTTGATGTTGATTGAGTAAAGCCTGGTAGATACCTGAACCTGGATAGTATTAACCTTCTTTATCTTTGATCATGTGGATAGAGACATCATCCTAAACGCTTAAACCTGGCAAAAAGATTATTAGAATCAGAGCGTTTGAATATGGAACAAATAGCCATACAAGCTGGCTTTAACAACCCTATGACAATGCGTCACTGCTTTCGTCAATATCTAACCATTTCCCCTAGCCAGTATCGATTACAATTCGGAATTCAAAAATCACATGTATAGTCCGGTACAATCTTGTCACGCAATCTGGTTTTTATGATTTTCAGTGGCTAATAACTCAGTCAATGTCTGTTTGTAGACCTCAACAGGCTGCGCGCCAACAAGAGCGCCCGTATTGCCGAAGACGACCGTCGGCACAGCTGTCACTCCCAAATTTCGCCAATGCTCTTCCTGGCCTTCATTCTGTTCACGAACAGCAGCATTATCCAGTTTTGCCAACGCCTCATCAGTGCTCAGGCCTACGCTTTGTATTTCCTGAATCAGTATTTGCCGATCGGAAATATCTTTTCGTTCATTAAAATATGCATCAAATAAACGCATTTTAAGTTCTGTCTGTTTTCCATGGTCTTTTGCATAGCCGAGCAGGATATGCGTGTCTCGCGTGTTGACTATTCGCATACCATCAAAGAAATCAAATTTGAACTCCATCTCTGCCCCGAGCTCTGTGATTTGGTCCGCATTGCGTTTCGCTTCTTCCGCTGTTGAGCCATATTTACGACTTATGTGCTCTTGTAGATTTTCACCTTCAGCAGGCATGTCGGGGTTCAGTTCAAAGGGCTGCCACTCGATTTCTATCTGGTCTTGTATTCCTAATTCGTTAATGGCTTGTTGTAATCGCTTAAAACCAATAATGCACCACGGGCAAACAACGTCCGAGATGAAATCCAGTTTAATGGTTGCGGTCATACGATATCCAGGTAACAAATTCATTTTTGTGGGCCGCGCAATGACCATATTCAGCCATGTGAAGGCCAAAGTAAACAGTGCAGAAAACGGAGTACCGCTAGTTATACCTATCCACATGGGTTATAGACAAATTTTAGGTCGAATTTACGCTAGTTTGTCTTAAGCTTTTAGTTAATGATCAGAAATATAAATATGTAGAACTTAGGGGTACCTGGATATGACAAATGAATTAATCTCTCCACTTTCCGGACTTAGACGTCTTATCGAAACTAATCAGGTTGAAGCACCTGGCGATGCCTTTCTCAACGATAAGTCTGCAGTCTGGTCTCCACATAACAAGATTATAAACGTCACACCTGGTCCCGCCTTTGGGTCTGAACTGGTTTCTCAATTTGCATCTACCCAAACAAGAGGCATGCGGGGCCCAGGCGTAGCAGAATTTTTTACAGCGGTACGCCATGAGTACGGGAAATTAGTGGATATGCCGAAAGGAGGGACACCCCTTTTCTTCAACGGTTCTGGGACATCTGCCACCGAGGCTGCTGCAGGCGCATTGCGCACCCCGGACGAAGTGAATTCCAATAAGCCAGTCATCCTAACCCTGGAGATCGGAAGTTTCAGTACTGCAATGGGCAATTGCGTGGAAAATTTAGGTAGAGGCGTCATACGCCTAAAAGGGGATGTTGGTGAAGATCTGCCGTTTGCTCAGTGCAGGGAAGCGTTAGAAAAAGACCTTCGCGATAACTCGGAAGGCAACATCAAGATGGTTATGGCCCCGCATAACGAAACGGGCTCGGGGGTTACTGCCAGTATTCAGAAGTTGCGTGATTTGCTAGATGAACTAAAACACCCAGCCCTTCTTGGTATCGATGGCATTTCTTCCATCGGTAGCTTGCCACTTTCTATGGATCAACTGGGAATCGACATGCTCTTAGGGTGCAGCCAAAAGGGTATGATGTGCACGCCAGGTATAGGAATGATTACTCTCAGTCCAAAGGCCCTGAAGAGAATTACTGAGTGCGATCAACAGATGAAAGAGGCAGGGCTTATAAAAGGCGAACACTACCTCAGCCTTACCAGGATGATTGAGGCCATGGAAAGTACAGCTCTACACACAGAAACGCCGCCAAATTACGCCCAATTAGCCGTAGCCTTGGATACTCTCGCGATCGAAGGCTTAGATCGAGTTGTCGAGCGGCATGCGGATTGTTCTGCAATCTTTCGTGCTGCGGTAAAGGGTGCCGGCCTTGAGCTTGTCGCAAAAGATATCAATATTGCTTCTAATGCGGTGACTGCAATCCAGGCACCGGAAGGTTATGGCGAGAAAGACATCCAGCAGGTTCTAAACATCATGTACAACAAGCACGCCGTAGAGGCGGCAGCTATTCCGGGCTACCCAGATCTGGGCTGGCGGCTTTGCGCTACAGGGGGGATACAGCCCCAGCATGCTCTCATGGCTTCAATAGCCTTCCTGAAGGCGGCTGAAGAAGCTGGACTGCCAATTGACAGTGATAAGGGATTGTTCGCTGCGTCAAAGACGTATGGAGAAGTTGTCCGGTATCATCGCCCCCTCCCTGGACTTGATATGTACGGAAGGTAAGCCTGTCAAAAATATTGAAGAAGCTGAAAGAATGACACAATATCGGCCAGGATCGGACATTAAGATATTGATCTGATAATATATTATCGAGTCAAATACCTTTTAATCCTGTTGTTGGGCGGCATTAATAGCAAAGATCGATATGGTAACGAGTAGAGTAAAATTAGCATGAGCGAAACGCCCATTATAATCCGTGAGTTCCGCATCGGCGATGAGATGGCTCTACACTCCGTCTTTCTTTCAGCCATTCACGACATTGCGAGTAAAGACTACACACCGAAGCAAATCCAGGCGTGGGCACCGGCGTCGCTTAATCATGAAATCTGGACCAAACGGATACGAAGCATTAACCCATTCGTAGCTGAGTTTCAAGACAAGATTGTTGCCTATGCTGACGTCCAGCCCGACGGCTACATTGATCACTTCTTTGTCTCGAGCTCTGTCGCGCGCACCGGCGTCGGCACCATGCTCATGAATCACATTCAAGCTACCGCTCGCAATCAGGGCATCGACGTCCTTACGTCCAAGGTTAGTCGCACTGCCCAGCCATTTTTTGCGCGGTTCGGTTTTGTCATCGTAGAGCAAAGAGTGCCCATCATTCGGGGTGTCGCCATTCCAAATGCACTCATGCGGTGTGAGATGACGGCTAGCCCTTCGTTCAAGCCGACATCGGAGTGAAGGCCGTAGGATGCTGTGCACCCCATTGGGCATAAAAGGCACGATCCGCATCATTCGAGCGAATCTGAGGGTCAAGTCTAGTTTTTAGCCTACCTACATTCCCACTGTTAAACTGGGGGAGGTTCATAGCGTCCGCTTATACTATATTTTTAGCAGGCTGGTTTGAAACTTAGCCAGCAAAGCAAACTCTAATAGCCATCATTACCTAACGGGACTCTTACATGATGGCCAATAAATCAGTCAACATTACCCTGTATCGATGGGCGGGTGCCTGGGGACCTTTCAAGGCCAGTATTCCCTGTGGTGAATGCGCGCTTACTCATGATGTTATCGTTGATTCTATTGCCAATGAACTGGCAGGTATTCCGGTTAAGTTGCATGTTTTCGACTGGCTAAGTCACTGGTGGGTGCCTTTGTTTAAAGGTGGCTGGCATGCACCGATTGTAATGGTTGGAGGGCGAGTGATTAGTCAGGGCGGGGCGCTTAATCGGGGTGTGTTAACGCAGTCGGTGATTGAGGCCTACGCAGGACTGTCTGAGGTCGAAAACAATCTAATTTTCGGCAAGCTAAACTGCCCACATTGTCAGCGAGCAAAGGACTATCTTGATGGCGCGAAAATCAATTATAAATATTATGATGTCGTCACTGAGCCACGAGCGCTCTATGAAATGATCGCAAGGGTTAAACCGCTGATTGGCGCCAAAACACCTGTTACTGTGCCTCAAATCTGGCTCGACGGTGAATATATTGGCGGTGCTGACGCATTAAGTAAGCGCTTTTAGGCTAATCATTGGAAGTAATTGACTTAATTCCTTGCCCGATATTCATCTGAATTCCTGTCTCTGCCTCTCGCCAGTGGCGATACTCGTCAGCCCGTCCGCTTTACTATTTGCCGCTTAAAGGCTAATCACCTAACACCCAAGATTGGTTAATTGAACTGTCTACTACTACATTTCAAGCATTAAAAAACCTGCAAGTAGCGGATCTATAAAATTGGTTTACCTAAACCGATTCTCGATTATTTGCCATCAGTCACCAAATCATCAAGATCAATATTTAGCGCCTGGGCGATATTAGAAAGCACGTCAACACCTCCCTGTCGGTCTCCAGCTTCGATCTTGCTGATATAGATCTTTGACTTGCCTATAGCATCAGCTAATGCCTGTTGAGTCATACCACGGTGTTTGCGGTAAACCTTGACAGGGTTTTCTCCCGCGATTAAAGCGTTAACAACTGATGCAGGGGAAGTTTCCTCATTACTGGATCGAAATGCCAATACGTCGGCTTCATCGGCTTTATTTTCCGCTATCGCGATTAGCTTTTCGTAATCCTCGAAAGGCACGACGGCAAATTCTTTCTTACCGTTCTTTTCAATAAATTGTACGCTCATTTGTACACGTCTCCTCGTGGGCCAACCTTAATTACGATTAAAACCAGTTCATCATTGTTGATCTCGTAGATGGCTCGATAATCACCAAGCCGAACACGGTAGGTATTTTCTATACCCATGGTGGTGATATTCAATCCATCAGCATTCCCTTCAGCAATCTTTTCAAGTGTTTCAGTTATCTTGATCGCCTTCTTAGCCTGTAGCCTGACTAAGTATTTCCGGGCTTGTTTGCTGTATTGAACCTCCATACATATTATTATACATAATGTATAACTTTATGGATTAATTTTGAACTGCGTATTTAATCGCAGACAATAAAAACTCGCTGGTAGCGGGTTTATGGTTGGTTTAACAGAAGAAGTGGAAAATGACACCGAAAACTATGCTCCTCACCCAAACCAGAAATCCCCGGAAACTCCGTTTCACAAACCTCCGTAGAAAACGGACAGCGGGGATGATATTCACAGCCAACTGGACGATTAAAAAGGCTGGGAACCTCCCTCATCTAACTCCAGGCGGTCGATTTTGGCGTCATCGAGTAGTCGATTCACCTGTTTTTGATGCTGGCGCAGGCGGTATTAATGAAACGTAATACACCGAATGAAAACCAGGATTTAATGAACTCAGAGTCAGATATCCGTGCAGGAATCTACAGACTCTTTATACTTGAAGCCCCAAAAATGCATTCAATTTATTATCTAACAGGCCGTAAAACATGGCGAAGATTTTCCAAAAAGGCCCTGCAATAAAGCAGGCTGAGCAAAGAAAAACGAACTTTGAAGCCAAAGACAGCTTCCGTTTAGGTACCAGGAAGGCACCTGCACAAATTAGTGTTCAAACCCAGGAGCGCGAACAGGAGCTGGCAGCCGTTTTTACAAAAAATGGTTGGGCCTGTGTTATTGAGGTGGATTCTGAGCAGGATGAAAATATCCGTGATCTGGAGGATCTGCAAAAAACACAGGTTAGAGCCGTGAGCTCCAAAAAGGCCAATCGTAATGATCCCTGCCCCTGTGGGAGTGGCAAAAAATACAAGAAGTGTTGCGGGGCGTAATCTGTATTATTCGACCCGCCTGGCTATTTAGCAACTGGTTTGGTTCGTTTGGTTGCGGCATAAGCCGAATAACCCTGTGCAGCTCTCTCGTTAAGGTTCGAAGTATATTCCTCGACATGCTCGGTCACTGATTCAAGTGTGCCGGGCCGTTTGCCCTGTATTTCAGAACTGCCCTTACCGATAACATATAGATACCAGTCACCTTCCGGCATACCTTCAGGGGGATCAGTTTTTTCAATTTTTGTGATGTTGAATTTTCGATCAAAAAGATCGTCGTCAGATTCATCGTTCATAAAAGTAACACGCCCTTGGCCCTGATATTCCTAGATCATCACCAGATCGGTTTTTCGGTTAGTGTGAGGAAGTCGGAAAAATTCCACCCTTATAGATGTGTCAGTATACAGGAAATCCGAGGAGCCTGAGGATTTGATTTGAGGTGGTTTTAAACTATGAGGTAGTTCTATCTCAAGTAAAGCCTGATTAATATAGCTTTGACTTGAAGTCAGGTTATCGGTAGAGTTTTCTATGCAATGCAAAATCATCTAAAACAATCCAGTTCCAAGTTATCGCCACGTAAACCAGCGCAGGATAAACGCGTGTCCACAAAGGGGTGACGCGGGTATTGCATAAAAACTAATTATTTTATCAACCCTCGGCCAAGTCCTCTCTGGTGCCGGGGTTTTCTATTTCCATCCCTTTGTACCGTCGGACGAAGCCCTTACAAGAATGAGGCTACTTCATGTTAGAAGGTTCGTTTACCGCACTAATCACTCCCTTTGACGATAACTCTGTCGACGAAGACGCATTAACCCAATTCATCGAATGGCAAATCCTACAAGGCAGTCACGGTGTTGTTCCCGTTGGCACTACCGGTGAATCACCCACACTCAGTCACGATGAACATAAGCGCATCGTCGGCGTCAAAGATGCCACTACACGAAGCATTGTTTCTTGAACCAGGTCCAGCAGGCATAAAGTACGCCGTGTCTAAACTTGGGTTATGCAAAGAGGATTGCCGATAGTGACGCTTCCTCGGGAACAAAATCCAGGATAGATACAGTGATGGATCGTGCGGCATTCGTGTTCGACAAAATATAAAATTAAATTTATGTACCCTGGATTAAACTAGCGGCTGTTTAGATAGGATATTCAAAAATGTCAGTTGAATTATTGCTGTTACGCCACGGTCACTCAGCAGTTTCCCCACCAGCATGGGATGATCGGGGTGATTTTGGCCGGCAATTGAGTGAACGCGGTGAGCAACAGGCGATGCAGGTAGGTGAATGGATTCGAAGCCATCATCTATTGCCCGATGCGGTTGTCTGTTCATCTGCCGTGCGTACAGAAGGCACTGCGAAAACGGTTTGTGTTGCGGCTGGCCTCGACAAATCTATGATTCACTTCGAAAACTCAATTTACGAGGCGGAGGTACATCATTTGAGCGATATCTTGTGTCATACCCAGCAACAGGTTCAACGCTTATTGTTAATCGGTCATAACCCGGGGTTGGAGATGCTTGCTAAACAGTTAGTTGGCAATGTGCCAAACTCGGTGACTAGTGAAGTAATGCCGCCTGCAACGCTAGTGCATATAGTGCTGGATGGAGAGTGGCATCGCGGGTTAGAGGCCAATGCGCGTTGTCAGCAGGTATTCAGGCCAAACTTGGGTTAGCGTCATTCTCCTATTATTTTGACACATTAATCTGGGTTTTTAGCGAGTTTATATAACGGGCTTATAACATCCGGTCTAATTCGAAAATCCACGACCAGCCTTTTTGTATTCTTCACGGGGTGGTGCAAACAGATCGTAAACCACCGCGCCGTCCGGCCCCGCGGTAAATCCATGCTCGATCTCGCCAGGTGTGCGCCAGAAATCGCCAGTCTTCACCGGGATATCCTCGCCGCCCTGGTGTCGTACGCCGGATCCGCGAAAACAGAAACCCCACTGCTCCTGTGGATGCGCGTGCAAATCACCCGACGCATGCGGCGCAATCCGTACGATTGAAATCATCGCCTGCTCACCGGGAAAAATACGCGTACTGAGACCGTCGGCTAACTCGCGCTGTATGCCCTGTTCCATCGCATCGACGTTGTAGAAATGTTGCTTTTGCATCGTGAATTACTCTCTTGTTAAAGGTTAAACTGGCTAGCCAACCCGCCCCAGTATTCGATCCACCATACGGTCACTCAACACTCGCTTTAACCAGGCAAATAAATAAGTAGGAAAAGTGACCGGATAGCGTATCTTTGGCCGCTTACTTTCCAGCGCGTGCACCACGCGTTTGAGTACCGCCTCTGGGGGTAGCGTAAACGGCTGCACATTTCCGCTGGCTTCGAAACGCTCAGTCATTTTTTGATAGCGTTCGCGATGAACACTGTTATCGATCACTATATGTTGTTGAAAGGCCTGATATGCATTGGATCGAAATTCGCTCTCTATCGGGCCAGGTTCAATCAAACTGACATGAATACCCGTTCCGGCAAGCTCTAACCGCATGGTATCGCTGAAACCTTCGATAGCAAATTTGCTGGCGTTATAAGCACCACGCATCGACATTGCCGCAAACCCGAGAATTGAACTGTTTTGAATAATGCGACCGTAACCTTGTTCACGCATCACCGGGATAACGAGATTGGTTAATTCCATCCAGCCGAATACGTTGGTTTCAAATTGTTGGCGTATTGCCTCGCGACTGAGGTCTTCACAGGCACCCGGCTGACCATAAGCGCCGTTATTAAACAGTGCATATAAATGCCCATCGGTTTTATCCAGCACCTGCTCAACTGCAAGCTTGATACTCGCGGAGTCACAGTAATCGAGCAGCAGACACTCTATGCGAGCTGCTTCGAATGTAGCACGATCACTCGGATTGCGGACGGTAGCGAATACACGGTAACCGCGCTGGTGTAACCCCTGTGCTACGCATTTGCCTATGCCGGTTGAGGAGCCGGTGATTAGTATGGTTTTGTTGTCGGAGTTAGCAAGCTTTGCCATTGATACCTCGTTAAGGTCGTTAGGGTATTGCGCCGCTATTGTAGGTCTTTGTCGGGTATTGGGGTAATCCAATGCATTGATTTCAAATCCCGCTGTCACTCCGGGAAAACACAACCCAATCGTTTCAATTTAAACGTTATTTTCTGTATTATCTTATTTCTGATTTATTCCAACCCTGATTTTAGCGGAAATTAGCGGCTGGATCGGCGCCATATCTACCTGACGGGGCTTCGAACAGGAACAGGCGAAGAAGGTGGATGAATTCTGTCGCCAGATGGCAAAGGCGTGGAAGTTCCAACCGCATGCGCATTGTTTCCTAAAGAACTACTGGCCTGGCCACCGAGAAGCTACGCAGATCGCATCTACAATATTGAGCGTTGGACCGAAATGCCTCGCGGCGGACATTTTGGCGCCATGGAGGAGCCGCAGCTAATTATTGACGATATTCGCGCCTTTGTGCGGGGTATTGATTAATATCGATGTCTACCCCGCCAATCTCCGACACTCCCCCGGCGATTGCTGGTAATATTTTCTAAACAATCGTGAAAAAGACGACAGCGAATTAAAGCCTGTACGTATCGCAATTTCCTGTAGCTGCAGTCGAGTATCAACCACCATACGCCGTGCGGTTTGTAACCTTAGACGCCTGTAGTAAGCCCCCGGCGGCAGATTAAGCGTTTGCGTGAACAAATACTCCAGCATGCGTACTGACAAATTCAATTGCTCTGCGATTTCAGCCATGGAAATGGTTTCATCGATATGCTGTTCCATCAACTGGATCGCCGCTGCCACACGTGGTTCGTTGTTTTCCAGCATACCCAGCGAGACCAGCGGTTGTGTGTCGGTAGCACTATGTACGCCGTCGTAGATAAAGGCACTGGAAACTTCGAGCGCAATCGGATAGCCGTAACGCGTACGGATTAAGTACAGCATGAAATCGAAAGTAGGTGACGAACCACCTGTCGTGCAGATGTTTCCATCGATTACGAAACGGTCGGCTTTTAAATCGATACGCGGAAACTGACGCGCAAATTCTTCCTGGTCTTCCCAGTGCGTAGTTGCCGCTTTTCCACTGAGCAATCCGCAGCGTGCCAGTATCCAGCTTCCGGCCTCTATACCCACAACGGAATTAAAACTACGGATGAATATTTTGATTAACTTAAGCTGCTTCTTGTTGACATGTTTGTCCTGATTAAATCCAGCGATAACAAATATCACATCTCCAGCCTGCGCCTCGGCAAGCTTGCTTTGTGCTGCAACTGGAATCCCGCAAGTAAGAGTCGCCGGATCGCCATCGAGCGTAACGATCTGCCATTCAAACAAAGTCCGGCTGGCGATGCGATTAGCGGCGCGCATGGTGTCGAGTGTCGAGGCCAGTGACATCATCGACGATTCGGGTAATACCAGTAGGCAGACCCGTAAACTCTGGTCGCTGACGGAAAATATCGTCATTTCGCTAATTGTTTAATATTTTTCGTAAAATGCCAATCATACCGTAAAATTCCGTGACATGATTGCGCGACTAACAATAGGAGGCCTGTCATGCCCTTAACAGCCAATTTAAATCCTTTTATCACTTGCGCCGTCACCGGTTCTGGCAGTACTCAAGATCGTTCGCCGCAGGTGCCTCGTTCACCCGAACAAATTGCCAATAGTGCCATTGATGCGGCAAAAGCCGGTGCCGCCATCGTACATTGCCACGTACGCGACCCGGAAGACGGTGCACCCAGCCGCAGTGTTGCGTTATACCGCGAAGTGGCCGAGCGTATCCGCGACTCTGAAACCGATGTGGTATTAAATTTCACCGCTGGCATGGGTGGCGACATGGTATTCGGCGACCCCGAAAATCCATTGCCGTTGAATGAAGCAGGTACCGACATGGCTGGCGCGACTGAGCGCGTCGCCCACGTTGCTGAAACTCTGCCCGAAATTTGTACGCTCGATTGCGGCACCATGAACTTCGCCGAAGCCGATTACGTCATGACCAACACGCCTGGCATGTTACGCGCGATGGGCCAGATGATGACCGATCTCGGTGTTCGCCCGGAAATCGAGGTATTCGAAACTGGGCACTTGTGGTTCGCCAAACAACTGGTCGAGGAAGGCATTATCGCGGACCCGGTTATGATCCAGATGTGCATGGGTATTCCATGGGGCGCGCCGGATGATTTGAATACCTTCCTGGCGATGGTGAATAACACACCTAAGGACTGGACCTTCTCAGCATTTTCGATTGGCCGAAATGAAATGCCATTTGCGGCAGCAGCGATGCTCGCAGGCGGCAATATTCGAGTCGGCCTCGAAGATAACTTATGGCTTGAGAAAGGAGTGCTCGCCACCAATGCACAACTGGTGGAAAAAGCAGCGACGATTGTCACCAATATGGGCGCGACTTTGATGACACCGGCAGAAGTTCGCGAAAAAATGCAGTTACAAAAACGTGCGCCCGTCGCGCGCTAGGAGTACATCATGTCAGTGATTAAACAGGCCGCAATAATAGGCGGTGGTGTTATCGGCGCAGGCTGGATTTCTCGTCTGATCGAAAATGGTATTGATGTTAGGGTTTACGACCCCGCTGACGATGCAGCGGAAAAAGTCGAGGCCGTACTAAAAAACAGCCGCTACGCCTACAGTAAATTACTCTCTGCACCGAGAGCGAAGGAAGGTTCGATTACTTTCTGTGATTCAATTGCAGAAGCCGTAAACGCCGCCGAACTTATAGTCGAATCAGTCCCCGAACGACTCGATATCAAACAATCGGTTTATGCCGAAATCGAAGCAGCCGCTAGCACTGAGGCACTGATCGCCTCATCAACATCGGGCATCATGCCATCGGATCTACAGGATAAGATGACCAATCCGGAACGGCTATTAGTTGCTCATCCGTTTAATCCTGTCTACTTATTGCCACTGGTCGAACTGGTCGGCGGCAAAAAGACTTCGATGGATACCATCGACCGTGCCCGAGAAATTTACAGCGCAATCGGTATGCACCCGCTTCATGTTAAAAAGGAAATCGAAGCCTTTATCGCGGATCGACTACTCGAGGCAATCTGGCGGGAATCTCTGTGGATGGTGAAAGACGGTATTGCCACCACACAGGATGTCGATGACGCGGTGCGTTTCGGCTTTGGATTGCGTTATGCGCAAATGGGTGTGTTCGATACTTATCGCGTCGCCGGTGGCGAAGCCGGTATGCGTCACTTCATGGCGCAGTTCGGCCCCTGTCTGAAATGGCCCTGGACCAAACTCATGGACGTTCCTGATTTTACCGATGAGTTAGTCGACCTGATTGCTGGTCAGTCCGACGAGCAATCCGGACACATGACTATCCGCGAAATGGAACGTATTCGCGACGATAATTTGATTGCGATCATGCACGGCTTAAAAGGTAATAACTGGGGTGCCGGTAAAACATTGTCCGGTTATGAACAACGCCTGATTGATCAATCGCAAGCTGCAGCTAACGACGATTAAGAGGATAAACACAATGCACTTCGGACTCAGTTTTGAACAGGATATGATCGTCGATACCGTTCGATCATTTGTCGAGAAAGAAATATACCCGCACGAAGCCGAGGTCGAAAAAACTGGCGAAGTGCCACTCGAACTCGGCCACGAAATCCGCGATAAATGTCTGGAGGTTGGTTACTTTGCTGCGAACATTTCCGAGAAATTCGGCGGTGGTGGTTTGTGTAACCTCGACTTCACTTTGCTCGAACGCGAACTAGGCCGTGCGTCTAATGGGCTAGCTGTTTTCTTCGGCCGCCCCTCTGGAATCCTGCAAGCCTGCGATGCCGAGCAACAGGAAAAGTATTTATTCCCGGCGGTGAAAGGCGAAAAATTCGACGCCCTGGCAATGACCGAACCCGGTGCCGGTTCCGACGTTCGCGGCATGAGTTGCAACGCAAAACAGGATGGTAGCGACTGGGTGGTGAATGGTAGCAAACATTTCATTAGCCATGCCAACATCGCCGATTTCGTCATTGTTTTCATCGCCACGGGCGAAGAAGAAACACCGCGTGGCAAAAAGAAAAAAATCACATGCTTTCTGGTTGACCGCGGCACACCGGGTTTCGAAATCCGTCCTGGCTATAACTCGGTCAGTCATCGCGGTTATAAAAACTGTATTTTGAATTTCGATAATTGTCGTCTACCAGAGGGACAAATCCTCGGCGAATTACACGGTGGTTTCAACGTAATGAACGAATGGCTTTACGCGACACGTTTAACTGTCGCCGCCACCAGCGTCGGTCGCGCGCGACGGGCTTTCGAGTATGCGCTACCTTACGCGGCCGAACGCAAACAGTTTGGCCAACAAATCGGCAAATTCCAGGGTGTGTCCTTCAAACTCGCCGATATGATTACTGAAATCGATGCGGCCGACTGGCTAACTTTGTCGGCCGCATGGAAGCTCGACGAAGGCATGGATTGTAATCGAGAAATCGCCAGCGCCAAACTCTACGCCACAGAAATGCTGGCCCGTGTTACCGACGAAGCGATTCAAATTTTCGGCGGCATGGGTTTGATGGACGAGTTGCCACTAGAGCGCTTCTGGCGCGATGCGCGTGTTGAACGCATCTGGGACGGTACTTCAGAAATTCAGCGTCATATAATTTCCAGAGATTTACTCCGACCATTGGGCGGCTAATGTCAGGCCTGGAGCGTTTATTAAGGCCTAAGTCGATAGCCGCGATTGGCGGCTTGCAGGCTAGTCGCGTGGTAGAACAATGTCGGCTAATGGGTTACGAGGGTGAAATCTGGCCAGTTCATCCGACTAAAAAAGAAGTCGAAGGTCTGCCCGCTTTCGCCTCGGTAGCTGACCTGCCGGGTAGTCCGGATGCCGCGTTTATCGGCGTTAATCGGCATCTCACTATCGATGTGGTGAAGGACTTACGTGACAAACAATGCGGTGGAGCAATCTGTTACGCCTCAGGATTCTTAGAGGCCGATGAGACCGGCGGAAAATTACAATCCGACTTGATAAACGCCGCAGGGGCAATGCCAGTGCTCGGCCCCAATTGCTATGGTCTGATCAACTATGCCGATGGTGCCTTACTCTGGCCGGATCAACAGGGTGGCAAGCGTTTGCAGCCCGATCAAAAAGGTGTCGCGATCATCGCACAGTCATCTAATATAGCGATCAACTTCACCATGCAGCAGCGTGGTTTATCACTGGCCTATATTTTAACCGTGGGTAATCAAGCCATGGTTGGTACTTCCGAACTCGCGCTCACCATTCTTGACGATGTTCGAGTCACTGCTCTTGGACTATATGTTGAAGGCTTCGATTCGATCGAGTCGATGGAACAACTGGCGGCAAAATCACGAAAGCTAAACAAGCCAGTTGTTGTTTACAAAGTCGGCAAGAGCGAGCACTCACAAATTGCGGCGATGACGCATACCGCATCTTTAGCTGGGTCGCACAATATCACCAGCGCCTTTTTAAAGCGCAACGGTTTCGGTCAGGCAGAGTCGATCCCGGTTTTTCTGGAAACGCTGAAACTGCTACATATTCACGGGCCGCTTGACGGTTATCGAATATCGTCGATGAGCTGTTCGGGCGGTGAAGCCAGTATCATCGCCGATGCCGCCGATGGCAAAAAAGTTTACTTCGCTGAATTAACACCCGAACAGAAAGCACCGATTGAAACAGCACTGGGCCCACTGGTGACCGTCGCTAATCCTCTCGACTACCATACCTATTGCTGGGGTAACCGCGAAGTCATGCAGGCCGCCTATAGCGGCATGGTCGGCAATGGCTTCAATTTAAATTATCTCATCCTCGATTTCCCGCACCGGGAACGTTGCGAAGACTGGGAGTGGATGATTGCGGTGGATGCCTATGATGCGGCATTGAAAGAAAATAACGCAAAAGGTGCCTTTGTGATTGGCATGTCTGAGAATATTTCTGAAGATTACACTGAATCGTTTAATAAGCGTGGCATTGTTAGTTTTTATGGGATTGATGAAGCCTTGAAGGCTACCGAGATTGCTGCTGATATTGGAATTGTCTGGCAAACAGAATCACCTCCCCCTGTATTAAAGTTATCGACAATTGGCGAGGGTCGGAAGACATTGGATGAAGCTGAGGCCAAGCAGCAACTATCGGAGCATGGTGTTGTTGTTCCGCATGGTGAACGACTATTGTCGGCTGGACAAGGGAAAGAATTAGCGGAGCGACTTGGTTACCCGGTGGTGCTTAAGGCGTTAGGCATCGCGCATAAAACTGAACAGAATGCAGTGCGTTTGAATCTTGGCAATGCGGCTGAAGTCGAACAGGCGGCGAATGATTTATTTGATATTAGTGATACGCTTTACATGGAGTCGATGGTGAGCGACGTTGTTACCGAACTAATTGTAGGCATTACCCGCGACCCTCAATTTGGCCTGGTTTTAACCATCGGTAGTGGCGGTATACTGGTCGAGATATTAAAAGATGCACAAACGCTATTAATTCCAACTAATAGCGACCAGGTAGAAAAATCTATTCTTGAATTAAAGTCCGCACCATTACTCAATGGTTATCGCGGCAAGGCCAAAGCCGATATAAATGCCGCAGTCGATGCCATCATGGCCATACAGGACTACGCCATGTCACAATCAAATGAATTAGTTGAACTCGACGTTAACCCGTTATTATTGTGCGCAGAAGGCAAAGGTGTATTCGCCGCCGATGCGCTCATCGTTTTAGAGGAGAATAATTAAATGTCAGACGTAGTAAAAACAAAAACCGTTGGCGGTATTTTCGAAGTCACGCTCGACCGTCCCAAAGCCAATGCCATTGACCTCGCTACCAGTCGAGAGATGGGTGAAGCGTTTAAGGAATTTCGTGATAACGCTGCCTTACGTGTAGCTATTATTAAAACCGCTGGCGAAAAATTCTTTTCCGCTGGCTGGGATTTAAAAGCCGCCGCCGACGGCGACGCTGTTGATAGCGATTATGGTGTCGGTGGTTTCGGTGGCCTGCAGGAATTACGTAACCTGAACAAGCCAGTACTAGCAGACGTCAACGGTATGGCAGTCGGCGGCGGCTTTGAACTCGCGCTATCAGCCGACATGATTTACGTCGCGGAGCATACTAACTTTGCGCTGCCCGAAATTCGTGCGGGGACTCTGGCCGACGCCGCAACTTTAAAACTTCCCAAGCGTATCCCCTATCACATCGCCATGAATATGCTCTACACCGGTCGCTGGATGGATGCCGAAGAAGCCTTGCGTTGGGGCCTGGTGAACGAAATTCATCCCGCCGACAAACTCAGCGACCGCGTCTGGGAAATCGCCGAACAACTGGAAGCCGGTCCGCCACTGGTATTCGCATCAATCAAAGAAGTCGCCCGCGAAGCCGAAGGTATGAAGTTTCAGGATGCGCTGAACCGGATTACCAAACGCCAGTTTGAGTCCGTAGATGTGTTGTATGGTAGCGAGGATGGGCTGGAAGGTTTTAAGGCGTTTGCGGAGAAGCGGGAACCGGTTTGGAAGGGGAAGTGATTTAGTGGTGTCGGAGTTAAGCTTAACTCCGACATCAGTTCATTCTAAATCCGAATACCCCGAATACCTAACACCCGACAACAACGCCATTTCTCGATGCCAGGTGGCGAGATCATTTTTATTAAATTGACTTAAGCTATCATGCCCGCAGGCTCGCGCCATTACCTGCATCAATTCGACCGATGCATTAAAAAAGTTATGTAACTGCTTCGATGATTTTTCGACATTCAACCGTTGACGTAAATCTGCTTTCTGTGTAGCTATGCCTGCCGGGCAGTTATTACTATTACACATTCTGGCAGCAACACAACCGATGGCCTGCATCGCACTATTTGAGATGGCGACCCCATCCGCCCCTAACGCCAATGCCTTTACAAAATCGATTGGCACGCGTAAACCACCGGTGATGATAAGCGTGACTCGACCGCTTGCGCCTTGTTCATCAAGATAACGGCGCGCTCGCGCTAATGCCGGAATGGTGGGCACACTAATATGATCTCGAAACATCTCTGGTGCGGCTCCAGTGCCACCGCCTCGGCCATCTAATATGATGTAATCGGCACTCGCATCTAGCGCAAATTGAATATCCCGTTCGATATGGTTGGCACTGAGTTTGAAACCAACTGGAACACCGCCACTGACTTCTCGCACTTGATCGGCGAAGCGTTTGAAATCGGATACCGAAGATAAGTCTTTAAACGTAGGAGGAGAAACTGCCGCTTCGCCTTCGGGTATATTTCTAACCTGAGAAATTTTCCCTTTGTTTTTACTACCAGGGAGATGGCCTCCCGTACCTGTTTTAGCACCCTGCCCTCCTTTAAAATGAAAGGCCTGTACTTTCTCCAGTAGTTCTTCTTTATAGACAAATCCAGCACTGGCTAACTCGTAAAAGTATCGAGAATTTACCGCTTGCTCTTCGGGCAACATACCACCTTCGCCCGAACAGATACCAGTACCTGCCAGCTCAGCACCGATCGCCAGAGATATTTTTGCTTCTTCGGATAAGGCACCAAAACTCATATCGGACACAAATAATGGAATCTTTAATACTAATGGCTTTTTCGCTTCCGGCCCAATGACTAATTCAGTCCCTACGGCATGGTCTTCCATCAACGGCTTAGTCGCCATCTGAGCGGCCATGATTTGCAAGTCATCCCAATGCGGTAATAGATGCCGCGGTACACCCATAGATGTCATTTGACCGTGATGGCCCAATTTTGACAATCCATCTCTGGCTAGCTGATGAATAAATTCAACGGTAGGTTCTTCGAGCGTTGCTTTAGGAGTCGGTAACTCTGAAGACTCTGCCTTTATCCCCGGGCCTTCCTGACCGACTTGTTCGTCACTAAACTGTTTATGCGTTCCATCACAAAACGGTGTATTGGCGCTATGCTTGCAGGCGCATAAATAAGCTTCGCCATCTTGTTCAGCAGTGAAGGCCTTCGGTTTAAACGATGTGCCTGCGTGCGAACCATCACAAAATGGCTGATTATTCGACCGACCACAGGCACAGAAATAATATTCCTCGTCTTTGCTTAACGTGACTGGATTAGGTTTGTTGTCTGCAATTGTTGGATTGGTCATTTTTCTTCCTTTTTCTTTAGCGGACTATGAGTAAAACTGAATCCGCCCATGCGGCACAAAAAAATCAATATCGGGACCTTTGGGCACAATACCCGTAGGATTAACCGAACGATGACTCGCGAAATAATGATACTTAATATGATCCATGTTCACGGTTTCGGCGACGCCGGGAACCTGATATAACTCGCGGGTGTAAGCCCACAGGTTCGGATACTCGGTCATTCGCTTTTTGTTGGTTTTGAAATGGTTGTAATACACCGCGTCAAACCGAACCAACGTGGTAAATAAACGCCAGTCAGCTTCGGTTATTTGTTCACCGACCAGATAGCGCTGCTTCGACAATCTATCTTCTAGCTCATCGAGGGTGTTGAATAATCGGTCGTAGGCCTGATCGTAAGCCTGCTGCGTTCGAGCGAACCCACAGCGGTAGACACCATTATTGACATTGTCATAAATCGGCTGGTTAATGGCCTCGATTTCTTCGCGCAAGGCTTGCGGATAAAAATCCAGCTCGACATCGGTCAATTCATCAAAGGCAGAATTCAGCATTCGAATTATTTCCGACGATTCATTGTTGACGATGGTCTGGCGTTTTTTATCCCATAATACAGGAACGGTCACCAGCCCATTAAAGTCAGCATCCGCTTTCTGGTAGTTTTCGTAAAGGTAACTGGCATTGTTCACATGATCCTCGGTGGCACCCGGATATTCGCCGAATACCCAGCTTTCATCGGGCATTAAAGGATGTACTACCGATACCGAGATTACATCTTGCAACCCTTTCAAGGCGCGAAATATCATCGTGCGATGCGCCCATGGACAGGCATGCGAAACGTAAAGGTGATAGCGGCCTGACTCGGCAGCAAAACCACCTTCGCCGCTCAGGCCCGCGCTACCATCTTTGGTGACCCAGTTTCTAAAGTCCGAAACTGAACGAACGAACTCACCTTTATTAACTTTTAATTCTGCGCTCATGATTAGCTTCCTTAATTGGGTAGTTAGAGGCATTATTAATGATGCTGTAAAAAGAATAAACAGTGATAATATGAAATTATTGTTCTTGAAATAGCAACAATTAAAATTTAATTTATCGCAAACAATCGCGTAATTCTTGAAGCACTTTCATAATTAACAGATCCAGAACATCATCGACCGGTTCCGGTTGGGATGACATTTTGGCAATGACTATTTCGGCTACCGGGTTAATGTAAAGCCACTGGCCGTGAATACCAAGCGCCATGACTAACCGATCCTGATCGCCAACCTGGTACCATTTATTACGATACCGTCCCTGTGGCAACAGATTATAGAACTCACCCTTTTGCCAGGCATTACGATCCCCCCGGGCCATCGTGTCTTCGATCCAGTGTTCTGGAATAATCTGCCGGTTATTGACCGCACCTTTATTAAGAATCAACTGCCCGAAGCGCGCAAGATCGTCAATTGTCACGCAGACACCACCTGCGCCACGCGCAAGCCCTGCTCGGTCGACCGTGACATAGCCATCGGTTTCGGCACCCATCGGCGCCCATATTTGCGATGACAGTAAATCAGCATAAGGCACAGTTGTGGCGCGTTCGATAAGCAAGCCAAGCAAGTCGGAGTTCGGTGACTTATACTGAAACATGTCGCCGTGCGCTGAATTAGATTTTTTCAATCCATATAAAAACTCTTCCAGATTCGGGCCAGGACTGGTTTGGTCGACAGGGTTCCATCCAGTGGCATCGCGATAGCGCGCGAACTCTCCGCCCGCATCCAGATAGGATTCGTCAAACGCTAGCGCGACAGTCATATCAAGCAATTGTTGCAAGCTGGCGTCTTCGTAGGCGCTGCCTTTGACACCAGGTAGATAATGCAATATCGGTTTGGTGACATTGAGCGTTCCATCACCCACCAAAATTCCCACCAGCATCGCGGTAATGGACTTACTCACCGAGAACACAATATGCGGTAGACTGGCATCACAATGCGAAGCATTCCACTGGTAAACCTTGCGCCCTCGTTGCAGAATTACCAGGCTATCGGTAAAGCTCTCGGTTAAAAATTCGCCGAGACTTTTCCCTTTTACGCTAGCGAGTTCGAGAGAATCGGCAATTGAAGACTTTGCCACAGATAAAGGGCTTGAAGACCGCCCTGCACGAATTTCAGCAGTCGGTATCAACTGGCGAAGATTTTGAAATGCCCATTCGCTATGCGGTGATGTTCGCCAGTTAGCGAGGCTGGTATTACTCGACTTTCTAGAATTCATTTGCCTTTTAAGCCTGACTCAGAGAAGCCGCAATGGCATGTATTGCATTAAGCGCAGTGCGCAATCTCGGTACCGAAGTAAACTCTGGCCAGCTTGATAGTTTGACCATCACCAGGTCATGCGCTGGATCGATATAAATAAGCTGTCCAAACACCCCTCTGGCCATAAAGGCTGGTCGGTCAACGTCTTCAATCCAAAATTGATTTCGATATCCACCATTCGGTGCCCCCTGAGTATAAGGTTCGCCGAACAATCCATGATCAGCATTATGAATATCATCAATCCATTGCTTTGGTACGATATTTAATCCGTCGACCTGACCGTCGTCGAGTAACATCTGACCAAACCTGGCATAATCGCGTAGCGTGGCGTTAAATCCGCCGTCGGCCAAAGCATAACCCGCCGCATCGACGGTGAAACAGGCGCTCTCTTCACAGCCCAGCGGTTGCCAGATCTCCTGACTCACCAAATTAGCGAGACGTGTTTGCGTGACGCGCTCCAGGCAATGCGCGAGCACATCGGTTTCGATCGAGCGGTATTGAAACAGACTACCATGTTCGCGCGTAGTTTCAGTGAGTGTCAGGATTTGATCCCACATACACGCTGGCGTATTAACACCCGGTGCTGGTGGTTTCCAGCCACTGGCGATATCGGTGACGGCGATATCAGAATCGAGAGCCTCATAGTCTTCGACATAGCGCACGCCGGTAGTCATATCCATTACCTGCTGCAATGTGGCACCTCGCCAGGCGGTATCTTCAAGCTCGGGTAAATAGCTGCTGACCTGCTCCGCCGGGTCAATCAACCCACGTCCGATTAAAATGCCTGCTACCGAGGCTACTATGGATTTTGCCATCGACTGTGACAGATGCAGACTGCGTTCCGTCATGTCATTGTGATACTGCTCGAATACGATTACTCCCTTATGCAATACGAGAACGCCATCGGTATAACTAGTGTCAATCCAGCTTTGCACTGTAGAGGTGGTTGAATCCGATGACTCAAATTCGATACCTGACAGAAGTTTTTCGTCGTAGCTAAATTCCCGAACCTTACCATTCCCTCGCCATACTTCGGTGGTTGGTAACATTTGCCGAACATTTTGAAATGTCCATCGATTCCAAGGTGCCCTGTCCCAGTCACTTCGCGGAATGCGCTGACCCGACAGAACTGGAAAACCCTGCATTATTTCGCCCATAGAATTCTATCCAGTACTTTACCCTCAATTAAAAAGAGGGCTGGCAAGCCCTCTTAACTCATGTAAACCTTACTTTTGTAACTCAGTCCAAATAGCGGTGTATAGCTTGGTCGCGGCAGGCGAACATGCGAGCAGAAATTTGCCGGCACCAGCTAGCTTGGGATCGATGATAATTTCAGGTGCGTCTCTCATATCCTCAGGCATGAACTTTGACGAACCTTTAATACCGTTTCCGTAACGGGCAAAAGCCGAAATTAACGCCGCATTTTCGGGCGTCATGACAAAGTTTTGAAATAATTTGGCATTTTCAACATTCTTCGCATCCTTGAGTACCGCGACACTATCCATCCACAGTGCAAAACCTTCCTGTGGATAACCATAACGGACATCGGAGTTTTTCTCACGCGCTCTAAATGCTGCGCCATTCCAGTAAAGCGATGCAGCCAGATCACGTCCTGCAAACTTTTCGATCACGCCATAATCCATAGATAACCAGTGCGGTTTTGCCGCGACCAGAGTATCGCGTACTTTTCGCAGTAGTTTCTTATCAGTTGTACAGGGCTCGCCGCCAAGATACATAATGGCAGAGCTGATGACATCGTTCATCTCTGGCGCTACGTTAATTTTACCCTTGAGCTCATCCGGTGGATCGAGATAAATCGCAGCGGTATTGATATCGCCAGAATAAACCGATGTATCGACAATCATGCCGACGCTACCCCATTGCCATGGCACTGAATACTGTCGACCAGGATCCCATACAGGATTAGAAAATTCATCCGATACGTTTTTAAAATTGGACATTTTATCGGGACGAGTCTTTAACAACAGATCTTCTTCAATCCAGATTTTCATATAATTAGCCGACGGCACAACTAAATCGTAACCATGGCCACCTGCTTTCACTTTAGCCAGCGCGGCATCGTTTGAATCATAGTCAGTAATCGTGACTTTGACGTCATGGGCCTTTTCAAACCTGGTGATTAATTCCGGGTTAGTATAGTTACCCCAGTTAAACAGGTTGAGCTCTCCAGCTGCCGAAGCACTGCCTGATACGGCAACCATCGCTAACGCAGCGACGGATTTTCTGATCGCTAATTTCATTATTTCTCTCCTCATTTTAGGTTGTGTTGATACTGCATTTTCATGATTTTTTGCGATTCAGCAAAAATACCAGTGAAACCATTAAAACAGATATTGCCAGCAGAGCGGTCGAAATGGCATTAATTTCCGGTGTTATAACGCGCCGTAACTGGCCGAGCATATAAGTCGGCAGAGTATCCTGGCCGGCCGATTTTACAAATTCGGTGATGACGACATCGTCTAGCGAAATCACGAATGCCAGCATGGCGCCGGCGAGAATACCCGGCCACAGTAACGGCAGAGTGACCCGGCGAAAACAACGCCAGGGCGTCGCATATAAGTCGGCCGCGGCTATTTCAAGCGATTTATCCATACCCTCCAGCCTGGCCCTTATTGGGAGATAGGCAAATGGAATACAGAAAGCAGTGTGGGCAATAACCAGATAAACCAAACCATGATAATCAGTAGCCTGTTTGATCACTGCGAAACAAATAAGTAGTGCCACAGCAGTCACTATTTCCGGTACCATTAACGGCTGGTTTATCATCGTGTAAATCGCGGTTTGCCCTCGAAAGTTCCTGGTTCGCGTGGTTCCAAGTGCCGCCATGGTCGCGAGAATAGTGGCGTATAAAGAAGCCTGTAACGCAATAATCACGGACAGTATTGCCGCACCCTGTACTTTATCGTTTTGCCAGGCGGCGTAATACCATTGCAGCGAAAAGCCTTCCCATACAGCGAGTGAATTTCCGGCATTAAATGAATAGCCAACCAGGGTAACAATTGGCGCATATAGCAGGGCAAAGCAGAGAATAGCAATAAAGGTGAAACCGGGTAACTTGCGCACCGAAAAGGGTTTGCTAGCTATCCCTCGACTAATCATGCTGAACCCCGGACTTTTGCACATTTTTAACATATAGCAGCAATGCCGCCATGACGATAAACAAAAGTGTGATCGACAGCGCGGCACCAAGCGGCCAGTTACGCCCCTGCCCAAATTGCAATTCGATGAGATTACCGAGCATTAAATTCTTACCGCCACCGAGCACGCGCGGTGTCACAAAAGCACCCAATGACGGGATAAATACTAAAATTGAGCCTGCGATAATACCGGGCTTTATTAGCGGGATGATGACTTTTCGTAATACGCGTATGCGCGTGGCGTAAAGATCGTAACCCGCTTCGATCAACCCGAAATCGAGCTTTTCCATTGATGCGTATAACGGCAGTATCATCAGCGGCAGATACACATAAGTCATTCCCAGCATAATTGCAAAATCGGTGTAGAGCATTTGAATCGGCTGTTGAATTAAATCGAGATCAATCAGCAGGTTATTGACGATGCCCTTGTTGCGAATGACCTCCATGATAGCAAAGGTTCGAATGAGTAAATTTGTCCAAAATGGAATAGTAATTAAAAACAGCCAGAAATTTCGGCTTTGGCGGGGACGCGTCGCAATAAAATAGGCGGTAGGAAAGCCGAGGATGAGACAGGTGATCGTCGTCATCAGAGATAAACGGATTGAACGCCAGAAAATGGCGACATGCGCATCGGCAATAGATAACACATCGTCGAAGATATCGCGAAACAGGAATACATTCATCCAGCCATCGAACGACAGCTGGTATTCGACACCACCATAATCTCCGGGTGTCAGGAATGAATAGAAAAGCATGACTAGCAAGGGCCCGGAGGCGGCCAGAAATAATACAATCAGCGCCGGGGTACAAAGTAACCAGTTTGTTTTTGTCTCCTGCTGACGTGCGAGTTGTTCCTGAATGGAAAGTGGCGACGTATTCTGAGACATGTCTTTAAAATCTAGTCTCGCAAGATCTGTATCGCGCCGGGCTGAATATTGATGCCGAGCGCCTGTCCTGTCTTCCAGTCGCGCCTCGTATCGCCACTATTTTGCACTTTAGCAATAAATTCCTCACCCGATTTTAACTCGATATGGAACACCGAATCGGTGCCTGAATAAAGCACATTGGTGACCGTTCCCGAGAACTCAGCCGATGCTTCGTCTGAAGTCAATATGGCCTGCTCGGGTCTAATGGCTATGTTCACCATCGATCGAAGAGTCGATCCAGATGGCCCAGCCGATGCGGTTTTACCGGAAGCCAGCTTTAGTAGTGACGACTCAGAAGTAGATTCGACCAGTTCAGCGCTGAGAAAGTTGGTATCGCCAATGAAATCGGCAACGAAGCGTTCTGAGGGATGATCATAAATATCATTCGGACTACCGACCTGCAAAATTCTGCCCTTGTTCATCACTGCGATTCGATCCGACATGGTTAACGCCTCTTCCTGATCGTGGGTGACAAAAATAAAGGTGATTCCAGTTTCCATCTGCAACCGCTTGAGTTCGATTTGCATGCCTTTACGTAATTTATAATCGAGCGCCGAAAGCGGTTCGTCGAGTAATAACACGCGTGGATGGGGAGCCAGCGCACGGGCCAGTGCCACACGCTGTTGCTGACCACCAGAAATTTGATCGGTACGCCGATCACGTAGTGCTTCCATCTGCACCAGTCGCAACATTTCGCTCACGGTAGCGTCGATTTCAGTTGGGGGCTTATCCTGCATTGAGAGTCCGAAACCAATGTTTTCGGAAACGGTCATATGCGGAAACAAAGCATAGTTCTGAAAGACTGTATTTACCGGGCGCAGGTATGGCGGTAAATGTGCAATTGATTCGTCGTTAAGAAAAATGTCCCCCTCGCTGGGATGTTCGAAGCCTGCGATTAACCGCAGCAGGGTTGTTTTGCCGCAACCCGATGGGCCCAATAGCGTAAAAAATTCGTTCTCACGAATTTCTACCGATACCTCATCCAGCGCGATCACCTCGTCCCTGTCATGGCCGAATTTTTTACTGACCTGATGGACTTTTATCGATACAGAATTTGACATTCAGATAATTTCTATCCTGGTTGTTTTAGTATCTTTCAGGAAATAGCTGCGTCAACATATTGATTACATCGACTGAGGAAGTCAAGAATTAGACTAATCGGTCACCGGATCTATCGGCATCGAAGACCAACCCGTAATTTGCTCAATGGCACGCGCGTACCGAAATAGCGAGGCCTCGCCACCAGGTTTACCAATTAACTGAATACCAATCGGCATGCCATTCGCCCCTATACCACAGGGCATGGTGATAATCGGCAATGCCGTCATCGTCGTCGCATAGGCAATGGCTAGCCAGCGGTAATATTCAGGAATAGCTATTTCACCATCCGATCCGGGATATCTCAATTCAGCCAGTACCGATACAACGCTGGTCGCCGGACAGATGAGAACGTCGAAGCCCTGCATGAATTCTGCGGCGTGATTAATAATTTGACCCTGGGTACGAGTCGCATCGCGAATTTTCACCGAGTCGAGTGCTAAACCCGACTCTATATTCCAGACTACTTCAGGCTTCATCACGCCAGGGTTTTGCGAGAGAGTTTGCTCCAGACCTATCGCATAGCTATGCGCCCGTAAAACATCGAAAGAATCGTGGACACTGGGTAGGTCGGGCTTATCTTCGAATAACTTTAGTCCACTATCGGATAATTGATCGATGAAGCGGTGAAAAATTTCCAGCACACCGTGATCAATCGAAGCAATGCCAAGATCGTCGCTAACGGCTATGCGAGTTGGCAGCTCGGGGGTCTTCACTGCTTCGAGCATCGATTCGGTATTACCGACTATCAAAACGTCGGCAAAGAGCGCAAGGTCTTCGATACTTCTCGCCATAGGGCCTTCCGCCCCTAGAACATCAAAGGGTAAAAACTCAGAGTCCGAAGAAATTTTCCCGGGTGAAGGCCGCAAACTGCAAACGCCACAAAAGCTCGCTGGTGTACGTAGCGAACCCGCCATGTCCGAGCCATGCGATAACCATGCGCTACCAGCGGCTAGCGAGGCCGCCGCTCCACCAGAAGAGCCGCCAGAGGCAAAACGCGTGTTACGTGGCGTGCGCGTCAAACCAAATACGTCGTTGAAAGTAATACCGCCCGTACCGAATTCAGGTGCATTAGATTTGGCATATATAACACCACCCCGCTGTTCAATGCGCTTTACCAGTTGATCGGATTGCGTCGGTACAAAATCCTTATAAACGGCCGAACCAAAAGTAGTCCGTACACCCGCTACCGGCGTTAAGTCCTTGATGGTTACCGGTAGTCCAGCTAATAGGCCGCGCTGTTCCGGTGGCAGTGATGCGAGCTTTTCTACTTGCTGCCTGGCTCGCTCAAAACAACGCGTAGGTAGTGCGTTAATAACAGGATCGGTTGCTTCGATGCGTTGTTGCAGACTATCGAGTGCCTCTTCTATCGAGACTTTTCCTGCCTTTAATTTGGCGACCATTTCGGTTGCGCTTAGCTGATATAGATTATCGGTCATGATTGTGTTTACGTTATTAATTCGGAAGTCTGTACGTTGCCATTGCGACCTTGAGTAACAACTCATATCATAGGCGACGTATTAATATTGTCTGGTTCAATTCCAGACAACACGGTAACCCGCAACTATGTCAACCAACAAACTACTTTGGTCACCCAGTCAGAAACTCGTTGACGAAGCCAATATTACCCGCTTCATTTCCGAAGTAAATCAGCGGTTCAATCGTTCGTTTGACGATTACCCGTCACTATACCAATGGTCAATCGACGAAAGCGAAAACTTCTGGTCATCGCTGTGGGATTTTGCCGAGATTATCGGCAACAAAGGCGAACGCATATTAATCGATGGCGACGATATCGAGAAAGCCTGCTGGTTTCCCGATGCAACACTCAACTTCGCGGAGAATTTACTACGCAAGAAAAATGATGAAACCGCGATTTATTTTCGTGCCGAAGACCAGGCCGACTATTCACTCACTTACAAAGAGCTTTACCAGCAAGTTGCCAGTGTCGCTGACTGGTTGAAAAGTCATGGCCTACAGCCTGGCGACCGCGTTGCCGCCTATTTACCAAACATGCCGGAAACGATAGTCGCCATGCTCGCCGCAACCAGCCTTGGTGCCGTCTGGACTTCGACCTCACCCGATTTTGGCGAGGAAAGCGTTATCGATCGTTTTGGCCAGACTGGACCGCGTTTCCTGTTTACTACCGACGGTTATTTTTATAATGGCAAGACGATCGATCTAAACGACAAGGTATCAGCTATAAGCGCAAAGTTACCCAGTGTCGAGAAAGTGATTCAAATTAATCTGAGCGGATTCGGTAACCGGATAAACGCCATTAACTGGGCCGATATTATTGCCACGCCGGTAGATCATATTGAATTTGTACCTCAAAAATTTAACGACCCGCTTTATGTTCTATACAGCTCGGGCACGACCGGCAAACCAAAATGCATTACGCACAAGGTGGGCGGTACGCTTTTACAGCACTTAAAAGAGCATTTGCTGCATAGCGATATCCGACCCGGCGACCGCGTGTTTTATTTCACCACCTGCGGCTGGATGATGTGGAACTGGCTGGTAACGGCGCTAGCAAGTAAAGCCGCGCTGGTGCTATACGATGGTTCTCCTTTTTATCCGGACGGCGAAATATTATGGAAATACGCTGAAGAAGTCGAAATGACTTTATTCGGCACCTCGGCCAAGTACATCGACGCGTTAAAGAAGAACAATCTACAGCCAAAGAAAGTGTTTAACCTACCAGAATTACGCACCCTGTGTTCAACCGGCTCAGTACTCGCACCCGAGAGCTTCGATTATGTTTACGAGAATATCAAACAGGATATCTGCCTGTCATCGGTTGCGGGCGGCACCGATATTGTTTCCTGTTTCGCGCTGGGTTGCCCGATTTTGCCGGTTTACCGTGGTGAGATTCAATGCCGGGGGCTTGGTATGGCGGTCGACGTATTCGATGACGACGGTCATCCATTGTTAAACCAGAAAGGTGAACTGGTCTGCACGAAAACCTTCCCGAGCCAACCGGTTTACTTCTGGGCCGACGACAACGGCGAGAAATACCATAACGCCTATTTCGCTCGCTTTGATAATGTCTGGCACCACGGCGATTATGTATTGCTCACCGAGCAGCGCGGCATGGTTATTTACGGCCGCTCTGACGCCACACTCAATCCTGGTGGTGTACGCATCGGTACGGCAGAGATTTATCGGCATGTCGAACAACTCGATGAGATTATCGAAAGCATTGTTATCGGCCAGGACTGGAATTCGGATGTCCGTGTGGTGTTATTCGTCATCTTGCAAAACGGGTTATCTCTCGACGAAGAACTCACCAACAAGATACGAAAAACAATACGCGAAAAATGCACCCCGCGTCACATGCCCTCCAAAGTTATTCAGGTTAGCGAAATCCCCCGCACCAAGTCCGGGAAAATCGTTGAACTCGCAGTGCGCGAAGTCGTCCATAATCGTCCTGTTAAAAACATCCATTCGCTGGCCAATCCCGAAGCACTCGAACTATACCGAGACCTGCCCACACTGCAGGTTGGCTAATTGAGCTCAAACTCGGCTTTGTTCAACTGGTTTTTTTTGCTGTGCCTGGTCACGCTCTGGGGCACTTCGTTCGTATTTACCGCAATATCGGTCGAGTCTGTTGACCCACTCACCGTAGTGTTTTCACGTGTATTTATTGCAGCATTGATACTGACTAGCGTGGTTTATCTAAGAGGCGATCGACTACCTTTCGATGGTAAAAACTGGCTGGCATTTACCATCATGGGGTTCTTCGGCAATGTTTTCCCTTTTTTTCTCATCACATGGGGACAACTTTCGGTGAACTCCGGAATTGCCGGTATGATCATGGCAATCATGCCCTTGATGACTATGCTGATGGCACATTACTTTATCGACGGCGAAGACCTCAATCGTTATAAAATAATTGGCTTTACATTTGGCATCACTGGCATCGCCATTTTACTCGGTCCGGTCTTCGAAGGCGGCGGTCGCGCAGTTCTGGGCGGCATCGCGATTTTTATCGCCGCCACCAGCTACGCGGTGAACACAATCCTGGTTCGACGCTTACCCCGGTTCAGTCCAATGGTAGGCGCGGCCGGAGTGATGATCGCTGCCAGTATTACGATACTGCCGATTTGGCTTACTCAGACGACATTAGATGTTGACCAACTCAGTCTGCGTTCAGTCAATTCGGTAATCTGGCTAGGAATAGGACCTACGGCTATCGCCACCATGATACTGTTTACCGTCATCGAACGCGCCGGACCGACCTTTCTATCGACCATTAATTACATGATTCCGGTTGTCGCATTCTTCGCCGGAGCTTACATATTGTCGGAGCCGGTCGAAATCAGCAGTCTGTTCGCGTTGGTCATCATTCTCAGCGGTATCGCACTGACGCGATTTCGCGTCGATGCATAATTGCAGCAATCTTGTGCATTAATAGGTAATTTGTTGTCCAAATAGCGCGTGCTACCATGTCGCGCAATCATGAACCAATTCCTTAACAGACCAGAAATCCAAAGCGCGGTAATTCCGTTTATCGTCGGACTACTAGTCTATATAGCGCTAAGAAAACCCATAACAAATAGTTGGATCTGGGCTATATTTGCCGCCTTTTTGATTTCCGTCGGCCTGATCAATGGCCTGACTATCACGCCTTTAACCGGCACCCGGAAAATTATTCTGCTGGTATTGGCATCGTTTATCGTCGCTGGCCTGATCCAACATTGGATAGCTAGTATTCAAATGCGACGGGCGGTTATCTCTGCGCTCGCCATATTCGCGCTGCTATGGGTTTTCTGGAAGGTCATACTGCGAATGGATGCATCCGCAATGGCGCAGTTCCTGGCAGGATCCGTGATGTTTGTTTTATGGTTGCTTTGGGCATTCGAGAAGATCGACAAGGACGAGGCACGACTCCACAGCGCCGGATTCAGTTTACTGCTTGGAACCGGCTTGTCCGCAACCGCCGGGGCCTCGGCATTACTCGGCCAACTCGCGCTGAGTCTATCGGCTGCATCGGGTGGCGTGCTGCTAGGTTGGGTGTTATTGGGCAAGTTCGTCGACACGAAAACGAATTCAGCCCTGCCCTATGCGCTGTCGGCCGCCCTGCTTGGACTCGCTGCAGTTATTTTCGCACGAATGCCCTGGTATGCACTCATTCCGCTGGCATTCATACCATTCGCGACTGGATTCGTACCAAAAGTATCCGATACCCGCTTTACTAATGCGCTGGTCTCTAGCCTGCCCGGTTTATGTATTGCATCGGCTACCGCTTTTTGGGTCTGGCAGATGGGGAGTTCGAGTTCAGGATACTAATGCTCTCGCACTTCATTTTTATAAATTTAAACACAAACAATATCCAACACAAAGGAGAAGCACATGAAAAAAGCCCTGTTAATCACTACCCTTATTGCCATGCCACTAACCTCAATAGCCGAGAGCTACACCGTAGACCCAGCCCACACCTATGTCAGTTTTGCCATCAATCATCTGGGGTTCTCGACCATGCGTGGCAAGTTCGACGAGCAATCAGGTTCTCTCGAATACAGCCCGGATGCTAAAACTGCTTCAGTTACCATCGAAATAAATGCGGCTTCAATCGATACAGGTCACGCCAAACGCGACGAACATTTGAGTTCACCCGATTTTCTTAATGTCGTGGAATATCCAACAATCACTTTCAAATCGACCAAAACTGGCTGGAGTGGAAATAAGATGACTTCGGTCACTGGCGATCTGACCATTATGGGCGTCAGCCAGCCGGTAACCCTGAAAGTTACCTCGATAGTCTGCGGCGCACATCCGTTTAATAAAAAAGAGATGTGTGGGTTTGACGCGGAAGCCTCGATCAAGCGTAGTGATTTCGGCGTGAATTACGGCATTCCTGCCATCGGTGAAGTGCTCGATTTAAATATCGAACTGGAAGCGTTTAAAAACTAGCCCATCTATGACAGGTGCCTGACAAAAATTCTCAGTCACCTGTCATCTTAGCTAAGGCATAATTCTGACCCTATACTCGGAACTGCCCAACCAGGCTCTGTAAATCGCTCGCTAATCCGGCCAGTTCACCCCAGGCCTGATTGGTCTGCTCTGCACCAGAGGCATTTTCAGCCGCCATATGGTTAATTCGTTGGATATTCGAATTCATATTTTCGGCTACTGCATTTTGTTGCTCCGCAGCGGTAGCAATCTGACCACTCATTTCGTCTATCTGAAATACCGATTCGGAAATAGTCTTTAGAGAGGCTCCCACCTGATTAGTCTGCTCGACAGCAGCCCGTGTTCGCTCCTGACTTTCACTCATCGCCTGTACCGCCTTGTACGCACCGGCCTGGAGTTTTTCGATAATTTGATTAATCTCTGCGGTAGACTCCTGAGTCCGGCTCGCTAGCGTACGAACTTCGTCAGCCACCACGGCAAATCCTCTACCTTGCTCGCCAGCTCGGGCTGCCTCTATCGCGGCATTCAAAGCCAGAAGATTTGTTTGCTCGGCTATCCCCTTGATGACTTCTAACACCTGATTAATATTTTCGCTGTCCTTTTCCACCTGTTCGATCACACCAGCCGTCGTTTCGATATGATCTGCAAGAAGATTAATTCCGTCTACCGCTTTACTGACAACAGCCTGGCCATCATCGGTTTCGACATTCGCCCCATTAGCCGCCCTGGAAGTGCCCATTACCCCGTTAGAAACTTCGTTTACCGCTGCGCTCATTTCTTTCATCGCGACCGAAATTTGTTCCGTCTCTGATTGCTGCTCCTTAATATTGGTACTAGCCTGCGCCATCAAACCGGAGACTTTATTTGCGGTCGTAGTCAGATGATTAGTGGTAGAACCTATTTTTGAAATCATTTCCAGCAAACGTTTCTGCATGGAGTCCAGCCCCTTCATTAAGTCGCCTATTTCATCCTGCCGGGTAACATTAATTTCTGATGTCAGATCACCTTCAGCGATACGATTAAGTTCTTCAACTACTTTAGGTAGATGGGACAGAGCCCGCGACATGATAATGTAGATGATGGCTACGCTTAACAGAACAATTACAGAACCCACCAGGATATAAAGCAAAATCTGGTGTAATAGTTTTTGTTGGGATAATAAGCCGGATTCGCTAGCCCCAGAGATACGATTCGATAATTCATCGACCTCTTCTCCCATCTTTGCCGCAACTTCGTCGAACTGAGTCATCATCAAATTGCCCGAGGAAGGCCCATCATCGATATAAGACTGAGCCATTTTCTTCCCAGTTTCATAATAAGCATCGAAAACAGGAATCATTGAACGATAAAATTCTTTATTTTCGCTATCCAGCAATACAAGTTCATCGATTAGTTTATAGAAAATCTGCGCATATTCCTCCGCCACGTCGAAACCATCGTTCAAGCCATCACGCCCGCGAGTCGCACTGATATCAGTCAACCACTGCTGTACCTGCACGACCGCAAATTTCAATTCATGGGCTTTGTTAAGCATCGGAATATCCTTTTCGGTCAGTCGGTCTGCATGACTGGCAACTTCCAGGCTATTGACCATGATCGTAGCGCTCGATATCACCACCGCAAGTGATAATAAAATCGTCAATACGAGAAACCTGGTTCCCAACTTACCGCTTAATAACTTCATAATTATTTTTCTACCTTTTATCTTGCCAGCCGTAGTCACGTTGAAATTAAGTATAGGCACGACTTCCGAATCTTTTCATACAAAATGCATGGAATTTGATTTAAATATATAATCGGCATTACACGCGTTTACTTTAGGACAGATATATGCAAAAGAAATCGAAAACAGGTGTTCCTGTCCACCCTGCATTGCACGAACATCTGACTAACTGCTAATATCAAATCAAATCCGGTATCTGGTATTAAAATAATGGTGAGTAGCGACCCCCTCCTCC